>CAKUYM010000001.1 GCA_934716785.1 uncultured Bacteroides sp.
ACGATGGCCTGTGCCACTTCCGCACTCACATATTCGGTCTTGAATCCGAACTCTTCAGCGACCAGATTGATGGTTTCCGCATCCAAACGTTGGTTGATGGATACCATGATACCGATGCTCATGCAGGTAGCGATAACCTGATTGACAGACACATCCATCATCGTAGCCAACTCATTAGCAGTAACGAATTCGGTCAGTTTCAGAATCTTGCTGTCTGCCATTTCCTGATCTTCCAGTTCCTGCAGACGACTGGATACCAATTCACGTTTCTCCTTACGGTACTTGGAAGCTTTATTCTTGCCTTTGGTTGTCAGACGTGCAAGAGTCTCTTTCACCTGCTTAGCTACATCTTCCTCACTTACCTCCTGCTTGATGACTGGTTTCTTGAAACGATCTTTATTATTGTTATTTCTGCGGTTATTATTATTCCCTTGGTTGTTTCCCCCGGCATTGTTACCACCTTTGCCTTGTACATTCGGGCGCGGAGCTGCAAAACCGGAAGCCACATTGTTCACGTCCACCTTCTCTTTATTGATACGGTTCCGTTTTTTCTTATTGCCGGCAGCATCAAGATTGTCTTTTGCTGCGTTCTTCTGCAACTTAGAGTCATCTCTTCTGATTTCCTTGATGATAGCTTCCTTCATCAACTTCTTCTGATCCTGACGGATTTTCTCTTTCTCCTCGCGTTCGCGGCGTTTCTCTTCCTTCGACTTCTTCTTAGGACGAGTGGACTGATTCAATGCAGCCAAGTCAATCTGACCGATTACATTAATTTTCGCCCCCAATTCCGGCTGACGGATCTTGAACACTTCATCCTCTTTAGAGGACTCTTTCTTCTCTGCCGGTGCTTCCGATACTGCTTTCACAGGGCTTTCCGCTCTGTTTTGTTCTTCCGCCTTCACTGGTGCAGCTTCTACCTTCGGCTGTTCTTTAATCACTTCTTTCACTACTTTTTCAACTTCTACCGGTTTATTTTCCACTACAGGCTCCGGTTGTTTTACTGGTTCCGGTCTTACTGGTTCCGGTTGTTTTACCGCCTCAGGCTGTTTCACAGGTTCGGCTTGTTTTACTGTCTCAGTTTGCGTCATAGCAGGTTCGGGCTGAACAGGTGCTACCACCTCTTCCACCTTCACTTCCGGTTCTTTTTTCACTTCCGGTTCAACAACAGGATGTTCTGCAACTGGCTCTTTCTTCTGCTCCGGTTCTTTTTCAACCTTCTCGACCTTGCGGCCGCTCAAATTATTTAAATCAATTTTTCCGACAGGTTTAAACTTCGGACGCGCATCCTCGGGTACGACTGTCTTGATCACATCTTCCGACTTCGGTTTCGCCGGCTGCTTTTCGAAGCCTTCAATCGATACCGATGCCTTGTTACGATCCTTATTCTGACGTTCCTGGATGAAACGCTCCGATTCAAGTCTAAGGTTCTTATCTGTACTAAACTCTTTTACGAGCATAGCGTATTGCTCCTCGCTAATTTTTGTATTAGGATTAGCCTCAACGGTGTACCCTTTCTTTTGCAGGAACTCGACAACCGTCGCGATTCCTACATTCAAATCTCTTGTAACTTTGTTTAACCTTATCGTCATATTTTAAATTTAATGAATAAATGGAGCTTTAAGAAGTAGGGAGTAGAGATCCGTTTTTCAATTCTCAGTTCTCGTTTTCTTCACTTTCCTCAAACTCCGATTTCAAAATACGTATTACCTCGTCCACTGTCTCTTCTTCCAAGTCCGTCTTTTCAATCAACATCTCACGAGGAGCATTCAACACAGCTTTTGCCGTATCGATACCGATAGCCTTGATAGCGTCGATCACCCATCCGTCGATTTCATCCCTGAACTCATCGAGATAGATATCCTCATCAGCCACATTATCATCCAATTCACGGAACACGTCGATAGTGTACTCAGTCAACATACTGGCCAGCTTGATATTCAAACCGCCTTTACCGATAGCCAGCGACACTTCTTCCGGTTTGAGGAATACCTCAGCCTTCTTCTCTTCCTCATTCAGACGGATGGAAGAAATTTTTGCCGGGCTCAAAGCGCGCTGTATAAACAATGAAATATTCGACGTGTAATTGATAACATCGATATTCTCATTGCGAAGTTCACGTACAATGCCATGAATACGACTACCCTTTACACCTACGCAGGCTCCTACGGGGTCGATTCTGTCATCATAAGATTCTACCGCGATCTTGGCGCGTTCGCCGGGGATGCGGGCAATCTTCTTGATGGTAATCAAGCCATCATTAATTTCGGGCACTTCCATCTCAAACAGACGTTGGAGGAAAACCGGGGAAGTACGTGACAAGATAATCTTCGGATTATTGTTCTTATTATCCACGCGGGCCACCACTGCACGTGCCGTTTCACCTTTGCGATAGAAATCACTCGGTATTTGTTCCGTTTTGGGCAACAGCAGTTCGTTTCCTTCATCGTCGAGAAGCAACATTTCCTTTTTCCAGATCTGATATACTTCCGCATTGACGATTGTACCAACCTTATCTATATATTTATTATAAATACTATCTTTCTCGAGCTCCAGAATCTTGGAAGCCAATGTCTGGCGAAGATTCAGGATGGCGCGACGACCGAACTTGGCAAAGATAACCTCGTCAGTCACCTCTTCGCCCACTTCGTAAGAAGCATCGATTTTCTGTGCTTCGCTCAACGAAATCTGCATATTCGGGTTTGTCAAATCCTCATCGGCCACAACTTCACGGTTACGCCATATCTCAAAGTCACCCTTATCCGGGTTTACGATAACGTCGTAATTTTCATCGGTGCCAAACATTTTCGCGATAACGCTACGGAACGACTCTTCAAGTACGCTAACCATCGTCGTTCTATCGATATTCTTCAGTTCCTTAAATTCCGAAAATGTATCAATCAAGCTGATTGTTTCTTCTTTTTTGGCCATAACTATTTAAAGCTAATTAAGTATTTAGTATATTTTATTTGCTCATAAGTAAAGGTTTCGTCCTCTTCTACCAATTTCGGACGCTTACTGCCTTCCATTTTCACCTTCTTTTGTACGGACACCGTAAACTTATCCTCATCAGCATCTTTCAGGATGCCCGTCAGCTTCCGCCCGTCCTTAGTCATCACCTCCACCTCTTGTCCGATGTGAATGTAATACTGTTGCAGCACTTTAAAGGGCTGCCCGATACCGGCCGAACCCACTTCCAGTTCATAATCCTCCTCTTCACGGTTCAGTTTCGACTCTATGTAGCGGCTAAGCTCCACACAATCTTCAATCCAAACACCTTCCGCATGGTCTATTTCGACCACGATCTTGTCATCCGGGCTCACGGTCACCTCTACCAAAAAGTAGTCTTTTCCTTCCAGCCACTCTTCTACAATCTGACAAACAGTTTTCTTTTCTATCATTTATTAACTATTAAGAACAAAAAAAGGAGCTTAATCGCCCCTCCACCTTTCATCCGTTTCCGGTTGCAAAGATATAAATAATCTGTTCGACTACAAAACATTAAAGAAAAAAAGTATGAATTAACAATCTTATCTTCGTATCTTTACAGCGTAATTAAAAAAAACAGTCACTATGGCACACCGTCTCAACACCAATAAACAGTTTATGTTAGGCAATGGAATCCTTGCTTTCGCAGTAATCTTTGTTGTAGTTATTTTTATATACATGAGTATGCGCTTGCAACAGGAAAAGCAAGAAGAGCGACATTTTATCGAAACCTATACGATTAGTCTGGTAAAAGGATTTGCCGGAGACTCAATTTCCTTGCTTATCAACGACAGCCTTATAGCCAACAGAATCATGTCTGAAGAGCCTTATACCATAGAAGTAGGGCGTTTTGCCGACCAAAGCGCGTTGTTGATTGTAGACAACAAAACAGAATTAGTATCCACCTTCGATCTTAGCGAGAGAGGAGGTACTTATCAATTCGAAAAAGAGGCAGACGGAATCAAGCAGTTAGCCAAATAACGAGCAGAGCACAATAGAGTTTTTCATGCTTTATATCTCCGTACGGTATCCTTTCAGCTCTTCGCGCAGGGCCAACGCCCTTCCTCCCGTGAATTGATCCAGCAGTTTCCAGAAACGTTCGCCATGATTCATTTCACGGGTATGGCACAGTTCATGCAAAAGCACATAGTCTATTAAATGGGAAGGAAGCAGGACGAGATAATATGACAGATTAATGTCTTTCTTTGCCGAGCAACTTCCCCACCTTCCCTGACTGGAGTTTATTTTCACACTTGCATAAGACAACCCGCTTTGCTTTGACAAACGCTCCAAACGAGACGGAAGAATGCTCTTCGCATTGCGCCGCAATGATTCTTCGATGACTTTACGCAACCAATTCTGCAAATTTTCATCGGTAAAGTCGGCATCAGGCGGACAAATAATCTGCATAGAGCCCAATCGGGAATTTGCGAGAAATTGCCCTTTGCCCCCGGATATCAGAGACAATTTGAAAAACTCGGCATCAATCTTATAATTCAAGTCGATCAACGGACGCATTGCCCGTTTGCGGGAAGCCGACAACTTCGGACGCAAGTCTTCTATCGCCCGTTTTATATCCACCAAGGTAGTTCCATTAGGGACTGAAATATATATGGCATCACTCTTGGTGCGAAAGACAAGGCTTTTGGCACGCAGATTCACACGTGCCACCAATCGTCCTAATTCTTCATCTTCTATAACAGTTTCCTTCATTGCAATTGTTCGACTATCACCGCAAAAGTAATAAAAAAGAAGATTCCACTCTAAAAAAAACGCTCAAGTTGCAACTTTATAGGGCAACCAAACGTCTAATATATAAACACCATAAAAAATAGAAATTATGAAAACAAGTTTATCAGCCCTTTTTGCAGCAGGATTGCTTCTAATACTAACCGCAAGTTTCTGTCTACAACACGAATTCATAACCGGCAGCAAGAACTATCTTACTAAAAAAGTAGAAGTAGGACACTTCAACGAGATTAAATTGATGGGTAGCGCTGATGTCACGTATCACCAAGACCCCCAAAATTACATAGAGATTTATGGTTCCGACAATATCATCCCGCTTTTAGAAACTTATGTGGACGGCGATGCACTTATCATCAAATACAAGAAGAACGTCACTATCAAGAATGGGAAGTTAGAGGTCAAAGTATTTTCACCGGAACTGAACAAACTGACCATCAACGGTTCGGGAGACGTATACTTAGCCAATGGTCTAAAAACATCAAAAAATATATCACTCTGCATCAACGGTTCGGGAGACATCAAAGGCAAAGGTTTCGAATGCCCCAAAATGACTATATCCATCAATGGTTCGGGAGATATAGAACTCCAACAGATAGAAAGCAAAGAATGTATTGCAAGCATCGCCGGCTCCGGTGATATCAGTCTAAGCGGCAAAGCACCCAATGCCACATACAAGATTGTCGGTTCGGGAGATATTGAAGCCATCAACCTGAAATCCGATAATGTGTCCGCCAAAACTGTCGGTTCCGGCAGCATCCGTTGCTATGCCAGCAAGAGACTGACGGCACGCGTGACCGGAAGTGGAGATATAGCCTATCGGGGAAATCCACAGGAGGTAGATGCCCCACGAAAAAACATACGGCAGATCAAATAATCCAATCTCCCGATAAAAAGCATAAAAGGGCTACTGCATCACGCGGTAGCCCATTTATTTAGTTAGTTTTAATCTAAAAATTTGAGAGAATTGAAAACTTCACAGTTTCGCTTTCGTTGTTGTTTTAATTAAGCACACTAACTATATTATATGTTTAAAGCAAATGAAAATGTCTATTCGTTAATAACCTGCACCTTGCGATTGATCTTCGCCAGACTGTCTGCAAGAACCTGGTCCGCTTTCACGTCATTCGAAATAGCGACCGACGGTGCTGTTACCTGTTTACCAATGGTATCCGTCGCCAATACACTACCATCATCACCCGAGAAGGAATGTTGAGCCACATTCCCCAACGACAGCATGATTGCTATTACGGCAGCGGCCTTGAACAGAGGAATAAAACGACCGGTCAATGTTAAGCGTTTTGCTTTCACAACCACAGGCTCCACCTCTGCCAGAATACGAGCGTCAAAGTCTTCGCCCAACCCCACTTCCTGCTGAACCTGCTGATAAACAAACAAGTCCTTATAATGGAGCAAATGAGCAGGTACGTCTTCTTTCGAGAAGAAGTCGCGCAGTGCCACTTCCTCTTCTATGGAAGTTTCGCATTGCCAGTATCGCTCAAGGAGCTGTTCTATATCCTTATAATCCATATTCGTCAATTTCTAAATACCTTTGTTTTACCTTTTGTCTGGCTCGGAAGAGGTTTACTTTTACCTGTTCCTCCGTCAGATTCAACAAGGCTGCAATTTTTTTATAGCTTTCACCTTCAATGTCCCGCAGTTGCATGATAAGCCGCTGTTTTTCGGGAAGCTCGTCGACCAGCTTATTGATGATGCTCATTCTTTCATCATGAACCATCCGGTCGTACGGACTGCTTGCATCAGGTTCTTCTTCCATCTGAGGGGTAAGTTCCACGTTTTGAGCTTCTCTCTTCTGACTCCGGTCTATCGCCAAGTTCTTTGCCACTATCAAGCAATAGGCTTCAACCGATTCAAATTGCGACCACTCGTCACGCTTGCTCCACACTCTTATCATGGTATCCTGAACGACATCCTCTGCTTCTGCCCTATTCAAGGTGATTCGGAGCGCCAGTCGAAAGAGTTTGTCTTTCAATGGCAAAATATCGTTTCGGAAACTGATTTCTTGCATCTCTATAATAATGACGGGTTAGGGTACGAAAAGTTACAGCCACCCGCTACTTTTTTTTGAATTATTTTTTTATCCTTGTGCCACCGTTGGCATTAATCGCTGACGCTAAAGTAATTACGACTTCAGACACACCTGCATTTATTGCTTCAAAAGAATTCTCCAACTTCGGGATCATGCCACCTTGAATAACGCCGTCGACTACGTATTGTTCAAATTCCGTGCGGGTGATTTGAGGAATCACACTGTCGTCATCATTCTCGTCGCGCAGCACCCCCTTCTTTTCGAAACAATACACCAACGTCACATCAAACAAAGCCGATAAAGCCTTTGCCGTCTCTCCGGCAATGGTATCCGCATTGGTATTCAGCATATTTCCCCGACCGTCATGCGTCAACGGTGCCATTACCGGAACTACCCCTTTGTGTATCAGGTCCGACAATAAAGTGGCGTCCACCTTCTCCACATCACCGACAAAGCCGTAGTCCACGTCCTTCACCGGACGCTTCAC
Organism: uncultured Bacteroides sp.; assembly: GCA_934716785.1. Classification (GTDB taxonomy): domain Bacteria; phylum Bacteroidota; class Bacteroidia; order Bacteroidales; family Bacteroidaceae; genus Bacteroides. The sequence continues at coordinate 7,269 of CAKUYM010000001.1, forward strand.
CGAGCGTATCACATTCATATCCGCCCCGGTCAGCCCCAACGCATTGACTCCACGTGCCTGCAGCCCTGCCACAATGTTCTTGTTTACCAGCCCGCCATACACCATCGTCACCACTTTCAATGTTTCCGCATCAGTGATACGACGACCATTTACCATCTTGCTTTCAATGCCCAGCTGTGCGGCAATCTTTGTAGCCGAACGACCGCCGCCGTGAACCAGCACTTTGTGCCCGTCGATAGCGGCGAAGTCATTTAACAACTGACGAAGGGTGGCATCCTCTTCAACAATTTTGCCACCCACCTTGATTACTGTTAGTTTTTCTCTCATTTTTATTCCAAATAAGTATATCCGTATAATCCGGAACGATAGTTGGACAAGAATTCTTTTCCTTCCTCCAAGGAAATCTTGCCCTCTTTCACTGATTTCGTCACCCAAGTTTCGAGCGTACGCACCAGCTTCTTCGGGTTGTACTGTACATAATCCAGCACCTCCGCTACCGTCTCGCCATCAATAATCTGTTCGATGCTATATCCTTTCTCATTCACAGAGACATGCACGGCATTCGTATCGCCGAACAAATTATGCATATCACCCAAAATCTCCTGATAAGCCCCCACGAGGAAGACAGCCAAATAATAAGGTTCCGCCTTCTTCAAGCTATGTACAGGCAGATAATGAGCCACATTGCGCGTAGAGATAAAATTGGCAACCTTGCCGTCCGAATCGCATGTGATATCCTGCAAGGTAGCCGATCGTTCAGGCTTTTCATCCAATCGCTGGATAGGCATAATCGGGAAAATCTGATCGATCGCCCAAGAGTCAGGAAGTGACTGGAACAATGAGAAGTTACAGAAATACTTGTCAGCCAGCAATTTTGACAATCCGCGGAATTCATCCGGTGCATGCTTCAAGCCACCGGCTATCTGATTAATCTCACGCGTGATAGACCAATACAACCGTTCGATCTGCGCCCTTGTCTTCAGGTCCACAATTCCGTGACTAAACAAGTCCAATGCCTCTTCCCTGATTTGCTGGGCATCATGCCATGCTTCCAGCATCTTGTTCTGATTCAGCGAATCCCAGATTTCATACAACTCCTGCACCAGTTCGTGTGCATCGGGAGCAATCTCCTCCTCATCGTCCCACTCCGGCAAGGTGGCCGTTTCGAGCACTTCAAAGATAAGCACCGAATGGTGCGCAGTCAGTGCCCGTCCGCTTTCGGTGATAATATTCGGATGCGGAATACCGTTCTTGTCACTCACGTCTACCAAGGTAGATATGGAGTCGTTCACATACTCCTGAATAGAATAGTTCACGCTACCTTCGCTATTTGACGAACGGGTTCCGTCATAATCGACACCCAGTCCGCCGCCAATATCCACAAATTCAATATTAAATCCCATCGAATGAAGCTGCACGTAGAACTGTGACGCTTCACGCAAAGCAGTCTTGATACGGCGAATCTTCGTCACCTGGCTGCCTATATGGAAATGGATCAACTTCAAGCAATCCTTCATCCCCTTGCTTTCGAGAAAATCGAGTGCTTCGAGAAGCTCGCTGGAGGTCAAGCCGAACTTACTGGCGTCGCCTCCCGACTCCTCCCACTTGCCGCTGCCCGAAGAAGCCAACTTGATGCGAATTCCGATATTGGGTTTTACGCTGAGTTGCTTTGCCATTTTGGCAATCAGCTTCAGCTCGTTCATCTTCTCCACAACAAGGAAGATGCGTTTGCCCATCTTCTGAGCAAGCAAAGCCAATTCAATATAGCTTTCATCCTTATACCCGTTGCAGACGATCAATGAGTCAGAGTCCGTATTGACAGCAATCACCGCATGAAGTTCCGGTTTGGAACCGGCCTCCAGTCCGAGATTGAACTTCTTTCCGTGACTGATAATCTCCTCCACGACAGGACGCATCTGATTGACCTTGATAGGATAGATTATAAAATTCTGTGCCTTATAGCCGTATTCCTCGGCAGCCTGTTTAAAACAAGACGACATTTTCTCGATACGATTGTCCAAGATATCCGGAAAACGTACCAACATAGGGGCAGTTACATCCCTCAGCTGCAACTCGTCCACCAGTTCTTTCAGGTCGACAGCCACTCCATTCTTACGCGGTGTAACAACAACATGGCCTTTGTCATTAATACCAAAGTACGAGGTACCCCAACCGGTAATGTTGTAGAGTTCCTCAGAATCTTCAATACGCCACTTTCTCATTTTCTGTAATTCAGTGTTTTTAGTAAATAATTGAATGGCAAAAATACAGATTAATCTACATGTTGGCAATTAATCGGACATTATTTCTTTCATTTGCCATTATAACCCTAAAAGTTGTTTCAATCGTTGAACGGAAGTATCTATCTGTCGGCGGTCTTCCAATTCGTCGGCATTAAAGACATATTGCGCCTGACGATAGAAAGGCGCCCTTTTCTCCAATGCCTGAACAATGAATGCTTTCAGTTCGTCATCCTGCTTTCCTTGCAGAATGGGACGCTGCTGTTTGGCTACACGCAGACGTCTGAACAGCACATCGGGATGCACATTGAGAAAAACGGTCTTCCCCATACGGTTCATAAACTCCATATTATCAAAAAAGCAAGGAGCTCCGCCTCCCGTAGAAATTACCACGTTTTCAAACTCAGCCACTTCGTGAAGCACATTTCTCTCCAGCTCCCTGAATCCGGTTTCGCCCCGTTCAGCAAATAATTCTCCAACAGTTTTGTGAAAACGTTCTTCGATATACCAGTCCAGATCGATGAACGGTATATTCATCTGATGAGCAAAAGCCTTGCCCAATGTCGTTTTTCCGGCACCCATATAGCCGGTAAGGAAGATACGAACCATAAATGATTAATTTTGCTCACAAAATTAATCATTTAATTCATTATTCGAAAACTTTCTTTTGTTAGAGAATATATTTGTACCTTCGCACCGTCAACTCATTGGCTTTATTTAATCCACTGTCAGAAAACAAAATGGCTAAACAGAAGTTTTACGTAGTATGGGAAGGCGTCACCCCCGGAATTTACACCTCTTGGACTGACTGCCAGCTTCAAATCAAAGGGTACAAAGCTGCCAAATACAAGTCGTTCGATACCCGGGAAGAGGCCGAGCGGGCATTCACCATGTCTCCCTATGCGCATATCGGTCAGAATGCAAAGACTCAGTCAAGTGCTCCCAAGCCCTCCACGGATGCATTGCCGGCATGTGTAATCGACAACAGTTTGGCGGTAGATGCAGCTTGCAGCGGCAACCCCGGTCCGATGGAATATCGCGGAGTGCACGTAGCCAGCCGGCAGCAAGTATTTCATTTCGGTCCGATGAAAGGCACAAACAATATCGGCGAATTTCTTGCCATCGTACACGGGCTGGCTCTGCTGAAACAGAAAGGATTCGACATGCCTATTTACAGTGACAGCGTCAACGCTATCGGCTGGGTGTGTCAAAAGAAATGCAAAACCAAACTTCCACGTACCGAAGAGACGGAGCAGCTCTTCCTGCTGATAGAACGGGCGGAGAAATGGCTGAGAGAGAACACCTACACCACCCGTATCCTGAAATGGGAAACGAAAGAGTGGGGAGAGATTCCGGCAGATTTCGGCAGGAAATAAGCAGGAAAGAAATAAAGAAGAACAAAAACATAGGGAAAGAAATAAGACTCAGCTTATTTCTTTCTTTTATAAACATAAACAAAACGCAAAATCAAGAAGTTGATAGGCACTACGATAATCATCACCAATATCGGAGCCCACAACTCGCCTACACCTATCCAAAGGAATAGGTTCAGCAGCCCTATCTCAAGCAAATAGTTTATGAAATGGCTAAAGCCAAAGCCGACAGCATTATGCGACGACGGTTTGGAGCGAAATGTGAAAAAGGTAGTCAGAAAGTAATTACAAACGAATCCTACCGCATACCCTGCTGTAAAAGAGATGTTGGCATTAGCCACCAGCAGAACCAAGCAATACACTCCATAATGGATGGCCGACGACACCGTCCCTACAATTCCAAAACGAAAGAATTGCCAAAACTTGTCACGCCAGTCAGGATGCTTGTCTACTATCTTCGATACAGTCTCACTTATTCTGCTCATCATCGTAAAGCACTTCTTCTACGTTATAAAGCGGACGATGCTTGACCTCCTTATAAATCTTTCCGATGTACAGGCCTACCGCACCAACCGACAACAATATGACTCCACCTACAAACCACACAGACAGCATCAATGATGCCCATCCGTGCTCCGCCGTACCAGATATCAACGAGTAGAGTACATAAAAACCTATCAGGATACTGATGAGAACGAAAATGCCTCCTAAATACATAATCCCGTAAATCGGCTTTACCGAGAAAGAAGTTATCCCGTCCAAAGCCAGCCCAAGCATCTTTCCCAACGTATATTTAGAGACACCCGCCGTCCGTTCCTTAATCACATCATCCACCGTGGTAGACGGGAAGCCGATCAAAGGAATTATCCCGCGCAGGTAAATATTGCGTTCCTTATAGCAAGCCAACTGTTCCAACACCCTCTTGCTCAGAAAGCGGAAATCCGCGTGATTGTAAACAGCCTCCACTCCCATCCGGCGTTGCAATTTATAGAAAGCCGTCGCCGAAAGCCGTTTCAGCAACGGGTCTGCCTGACGGGACACTTTCACCCCGTACACCACATCATAGCCGGCGGTATAAGCGTCAATCATCTCTTCAATCGCATTCAGGTCATCCTGCAAATCGGCATCTATCGTGATAACGGCATCGCTCCAATTCTTGGCAGCCATCATTCCCGCCATAATCGCATTTTGATGACCCACATTTCTGGCAAGATTCAGCCCTTTTATATAGGAGTTTGTCTTATTCAGTTGCTTGATAATACTCCACGTCCGGTCCTTACTGCCATCGTTCACAAAAAGCACAAAGCTATCCGCACTGATTTTTCCTTTCACAACCAATCCGTCAAACAAAGCAGTCAAGGAGCCGGCGGACTGTTCCAAGACCTCCTCCTCATTATAGCAAGGAGATACTATTGCCAATTTAATCATCCTCGTAAGATTATTTAGTTAGTTCAGCCAATTTGATTCCGGCAAATTCCGAATAAGTGATAAAAGAAGCTCCTTTATCTTTAAAGTTACGGATAAGCGCATCCAACCGCTCCACCATCCCCTCACCCGAATGATTGCGAATGATAAAAGGCATCTTAAATTCCGGATGTTCCTTCAAGGGATAAAACTCCCATGGATGGAAATAGGTTACAAAGTAGCCGTCATGCCGCAGCACCCGGTTTGCCATCCATAAATAAAGCCTCAGCGGAAGGTTATGGCAAGACAGCCAGAAAAGCGGGAAACGTATCCAAGGAGTGACCGATGCCGGAATTTGAAGCACCTTGCCTGTCATGAAACAGGTACGCGGTTCCGACAAGTGCATATATCTGCCGGGAATAAATGCCGGATTCAGCGATGAATTATACACATATCCCATACGCTCAATCTCAGCGTCCGAGACAGGAAACATACGCGGCTGCCGATATCCTTTTATCTTCCTTCCGGTCAGTTGTTCCAGTATTTCCTTCGAGCGGCTGACATCCGAAGCCTGCGGACGCCAATGGTCACACCCGTGCGCAGCAACCTCATGCCCTTCATCCATTATGCGTTTCATCACTTCGGGGGCATTCTCCGCAAAGTTTGCCGTACAGAAAAAAGTTGCTTTTACATTGTTTTTCTTCAAACAATCCAAAATCCGGTTCGTGCCATACACAGAGACTTTCATTGCTTCATCCAGCGGAAAGTCCACCCCATGTTCACGAGGAACATCAAATTCTTCCGTGTCAAAACTTAATAATATCATTGCAATATATTGAATTACAATTGCTGCATATCATGCAAACGTTTGTAGTAACCGTTCAACTCTATCAATTCTTCATGCTTGCCGCGTTCCACAATCTCCCCTTCGTACAACACGCAAATCTCATCCGCATTCTTAATAGTAGAAAGGCGGTGGGCAATCGCGATTGTGGTACGCGTTTTCATCAAACGTTCCAATGCTTCCTGCACCTGGCGTTCGGATTCCGTATCCAAAGCCGATGTAGCCTCATCAAGAATCAAGATTGGCGGATTCTTCAAGATAGCGCGGGCGATGCTGACACGCTGACGCTGTCCACCGGACAACTTGCCACCACGGTCACCGATATTCGTATTATATCCTTCCGGCTTTTCCATGATAAAATCGTGCGCATTGGCAATCTTGGCAGCCTCGATAACCTGCTCCATGGTTGCATTTTCCACACCGAAAGCGATATTATTGAAGAACGTATCGTTGAACAAAATGGCTTCCTGATTCACGTTACCTATCAGACTGCGCAAATCGGCAATACGCACATCACGAATGCTCGTTCCGTCAATCGTGATATCACCCTCCTGCACATCATGATATCGCGGCAGCAAATCCACTAACGTAGACTTCCCGGAGCCCGACTGTCCGACCAATGCTATCGTCTTTCCTTTCGGCACCGTCAAGTTGACATGCTTCAGCACCTCTCTCTTGCCATCATAGCTGAAGGAGATATTCTTAAATTCTATCTTGTCATTCAACCCCTTCAACGGTTTGGGATTCGGAATTTCCTTGATCTTATTCTCGGCTTTCAGAATCTTGTCCACACGTTCCATTGAGGCCAATCCCTTGGGGATATTATATCCCGCCTTGGCAAAATCTTTCAACGGATTAATGACGCTATACAAGATAACCATATAGAAGATGAATGTCGGCGCGTCGATGGTAGAATTCTGTCCCAAAATCAACGAACCACCGAACCAAAGAACGGCAACAATCAGAATCGTACCCAAGAACTCACTCATCGGATGTGCCAGAGATTGCCGTATAGCCACCTTATTTGTCGCATTCCGAAGGTCATTACTGCATTTTGTAAAACGGTCTATCATTTTATCCTCAGCAATAAAAGCCTTGATAATGCGCAGACCGCCAAGCGTTTCTTCCAACTGAGACATTGTATCACTCCATTTGCCCTGAGCCTCCAATGACTGGCGTTTCAGTTTTCGTCCTACCTTTCCCATCAGCCATCCCATTCCCGGCAATACTAAAATGGTGAAAAGAGTGAGCTGCCAGCTCGTAATGACCAAGGTCGCAAAATAAAGAGTAATCATAATCGGATTCTTCATCAGCATATCCAGCGAGCTGGTAATAGAATTCTCCACCTCTCCCACATCACCACTCATACGGGCAATGATATCTCCTTTTCTTTCTTCCGAGAAGAATGACATCGGCAAGCGCATCACTTTGGCATATACCATAATTCGGATATCACGCACCACTCCCGTACGCAACGGAATCATCACAGCCGAAGAAGCAAAATAGCAACTGGTTTTCAGCAGTGTCATTATCATCAGGAACAGACCTAAGAAAATCAAAGCGGTAGTAGGTCCGTTATCCCTGATCATTTGGGAGATGTAATAATAGAAATTATTTACGACAACTTCTTTGACCCCGTCACTTCCCCACTCCATATAATGATACACTTTGTCCGAACCGCCTGTTTTGAACAAGATACCCAAGATCGGAATCAGGAAAGTAAATGAGAATACATTGAATACAGCAGATAAGATGTTCAATACAACAGCCCAGCCGATATATTTCTTATAGGGCGACACAAACCGTCGCATCAGTTGCAAAAATTCCTTCATTATTTATGATTAAATAAGTTAAGGTTGCAAAGATACAATAAAACTGATTAACAGACAGCAGTTTCTATCAATTATTAACGCGATTTATCGAAAAGCATCTCCGGAGAAGTAATCCTTGAAAGCAATCAGGAGAAGCGACAAATATACATTAGCCGCGAATATGGGCAATAACATCCCGTTCAATAAGTCTCTTTCAGCCAAATGCCGAGAAAACGATCATAGATTTGGCAGACACCCATTTCCTGAGTTACAAAATCTTTTTCCAGCAACCCTTTTAATGCAGCTTGTACCGAGCTGGCAGAAGTCAGCTTATACTTCTTGACAAAAGCCCCCGAAGTTACAGCCTTGGCTTTACCCTCCTTTGTAATGGCAATCAGCAGTTCTTTCTGCTTCTCGGGCAAACGGAAAAGGATTTCTTACCATAGCCTTCATATCTCTTCGCTTATTACGTAAAGATAATTATTATAAAATAATAATATGCATTTTATCCTTGTATTATTCTATGAACCAACCTCTTTTCATTAGCCTCTTTTCATTCGTTTCTCTTCCGCTTTTCACTTTTCAAAAAGCTAAAATCAATCCTCTTTTCACTTCTCAAAAAGTTAAAATCGGCACAAGTCTATACTTTCAAACATAAAAAAGCGTATATTCGCATACATAATATAATAAAGATAATGCAAATGGAAAAGGCTGAAATTGAAATACTTTACAACACATACTATCGCAAACTGTCGAAAGTTTCATTGCAATATATCCGTTATCTCTATGAAAAGATAAATTGGAATGTCCGCCTCATTGGCATCAAGGGAGCAAGAGGAGTGGGGAAAACGACGATGTTGCTCCAACGAATCAAGCAGACCTCTCCGGATGGCAGTACTGCTTTTTACATATCTCTGGATGACCTATGGTTTGAAACTCATTCATTGATAGAACTCGTAGAGTACCTTTACACACATGGCATCACTCATTTATATCTTGATGAAGTACACAGATATCCTGACTGGGCGCGGAATCTCAAAAATATCACAGACAATTATCCCGACCTAAACATCGTTTACACCGGCTCTTCCATGTTAGAAATTGATAATTCGAAAGTAGACTTATCACGCCGCCAAACCGTATACGAGATGCCCGGATTTTCATTTCGGGAATATCTTGCATTTGAAAAGGTGTTGGAATTCTCTTCCATTCCATTAGAAGAACTTTTAAACCGACATGTAGCATTATCCATGGAAATCACCTCTTCCATTAAAATCCTCCCTTGGTTTGAGAAATATCTCCAATATGGATATTACCCATTCTACAAAGAATCTATGGAAGATTACCCCATACGGTTGCAAGAAGTGGCGTCACTCATTATCGACACGGACCTACCGGCTGTAGAAGACATTGAATATTCAACAGTTCAGAAAGCAAAGAAGATGTTGATGATTCTTGCCGAACGGGTTCCATTCACTCCGAATATCAGTCAGTTGTGTAAGGAGTTAGGCACGACGCGAGAAGTCGGACTGAGAATGCTATATGCCTTGGAACGAGCCGGCCTGTTAAACCTGCTGACCACCGAAGTGAAGAACTATAAGACGCTATCCAAACCTGAAAAGGTCTATCTTAACAACACTAATCTGATGTATGCGCTAACATCAAGAGTGGACAAAGGCAATCTTCGTGAAACGTTCTTTCTAAACCAGATAAGCAATATATATCCAACCTATATGCCTCCTAAGGGAGATTTTCTCATAGACAACACCTATTTATTTGAAGTAGGTGGCAAAAGCAAGACTTTTGACCAAATCAAAGATGTCCCCAACAGCTATTTGGCAATAGACGATGTAGAATACGGACACAAAAAACGTATCCCTTTATGGATGTTCGGATTACTTTATTAAGAAGTAATCCGAACACGATTGCATGACCTCGCGGCATATTCACACGCCACCACATGAGATAGTACACTCCGTGCGTCTTCCTGCGCGACTCCACGCCCAGCTTCCGCAGGATGCGCCCGAAGTCAAACAGATAGCCAACAAGGGGCAAAGCAATCAATAAACTAATTTTCAAACACTTGCTATCACCACCCGAAATAGAGTAAAAGAAAAAACAAAAACAGTAAGATGTGCTATTTTAATATCTACATCTTTGCGTCGTAAATTTAATATAAACATTATGAAAGATGCAAAAATTCTAATCAAAAGGTGGAATGAACATCAATACTTGATGCTTCTCCTTTGCTTATTCTTTTTATCCATAGGAATATCCCAAACAGCATATGCCGCTTCGGACATTACAATGGACGTTGATCAGGAACAACGGATTACAGGTGTTGTAAAAGACGCCAACGGTGAACCTATGATCGGAGTTACAGTAATGGTAAAAGGCACTACTACCGGTAGTATCACGGACATTAACGGTAACTACAGTATATCCGTACCCGGTGGAGGTAAGAGCACACTGACATACTCTTACGTGGGATATACCACTCAAGAAGTAAAGGTCGGTAACCAAAAAGTTATTAACGTTACCTTAGCAGAAGATTCCAAAATGATTGACGAAGTGGTGGTAATCGGTTTCCAATCTCAGAAGAAAGGGAACTTGACGGCCTCTGTCGCTTCCGTAGGAGCAGAGACTTTGGAAGATCGTCCTGTTGCCAATATCGGACAGGCACTGCAAGGTATGGTCCCAGGATTGAACGTCAGTATAGCTGGCGGTGATCCAAACAAAGTGCCCTCATTAAATATCCGTGGTGCTACGACTTTCCGTCAAAGAGGTACGTCTAATGACGACAAAAACAAGTTCGATGTAGTCTCCGGTTCACCTTTGATCTTATTGGATGGTGTAGAAATCACTTCAGAAGATTTAAATCAGTTGAATCCAAATGATATCGACAATATGTCATTTCTGAAAGACGCATCCGCTGCAGCGATCTATGGAACAAGGGCAACTTTCGGTGTTATATTGGTTACTACCAAGGGAGGGAATTACAAGCAAAAAGCGAAAATAGATTACTCATATAATTTAGCATTCGACCAACCCTATGAATTGCCCGATATCTTAGATTCTTACCATATATACAAAGCTGGAGCAGACAAGAATCTTTGGACAGGTGCCATTTCCGAATACTCCCAGCATGACAAAGACATGATGGAACACATGATGGCTTATATTAATGACCCGGTAAACAACAAGCCTTACTTTATGGAAGGTAATGCCATACAATGGGTAGGCAACACAAATCCTTATAAGGAATTGGTAAAAAAATGGACACCTACACAAAAACATAACCTTTCCATCAGCGGCGGTGGCGACAGAATCAGCTATTATATCTCCATGGGTATGCAAGACCAAAAGGGTATGTATGAGATCAAAACCGACGAGTTGAAAAGATACAATGCGATGTTGAGCATTAACGCCAAGGTTACCGATTGGTTTACGGTAGCCGCCAAAGCATCATATAATGTGTTTGATTATGATGCTCCGACTCAACAAACCGACGGTATGAACCTCTGGAATTACGCAAAATCATACTATCCGGAAAACTATATTTACCAACCGGTATTGACCGGTCCGGATGATCCTTTGCCCAACCACGTGACAGAGAATCCGGTGAGTTACTTGTATGCAGGCGGACGTAATGTTACATCCAGACGCAAGACGATTCTTTCTATCAGTCCGGAGTTCATTATCTTGCCCAAAATACTGAAAATAAAGGCAGACCTATCATTCACTCCGACTACTTACCAACGAGAAAAAACTCATCCCAAACAGTCACGTGTAAATAATTCATGGACTGCACTCGAAAACCGTTGGGCAACAGAGAACACAGGTTATATTCAACGCACTACTACAGACCGGTATGCCATCAATGTGTATGCAGACTACAACCAGACTTTCAAAGAAAGACACAATGTTTCCGTACTATTGGGTATTAACCAAGAGCAGGAAAAATATGCAGGGTCCTCCATTACATTATCCAAAATGCTCGATCCCTATATATTGAACCCTACTTTAGTGGAAGATATAACAGCCAATACGTCAACAAACTCTCATTATGAGATTGCTCAACGCGCTTTGTTCGGTCGTATCATGTATAACTACATGAGCAAATATCTGATTGAAGTGGATGGTCGTTATGACGGTAGTTCCAAATTTCCGAAGGATTCTCGTTTCCAGTTCTTCCCCACAGTATCATTGGGATGGAGAATTTCGGAAGAGAAATTCATGAATTGGTCCAAGAATTGGTTGGACAACCTCAAGGTAAGGGCCTCATGGGGACGTTTGGGCAGCCAGCCCAGTTCCAACTACCCCTACCAGTCTGTTTTCGGAACTTCAGAAGGATATTTCTTATTTGACGGCACACGCTACCCGACCGGCATCAATACTCCTTCATTGACTAACCCGAATTTGACTTGGGAAAAATCAACCACCAAAAATCTTGGTTTTGACTTTACTTTCCTGAAGAACCGTTTGACATTCACGGCAGATATATTCGAAAGAAAAGTAACAGATATCTTGATTCCCGGAGGAAAGGACTATCCTGCATTGATCGGAGATGACGACCTGCCTTTTGAAAATGCAGGTGTTTTGAAGACTACCGGTTTCGAGCTACAGGCAAAATGGTCGGATAAATTATCCAATGGATTCGGCTACAGCGTAGGAGTTGCACTTTCCGATGACAGAGCTAAGGTCATGAGCTATCCATCAAATCCAACCAACAAGATTGGCGACGGTGTTTTGTACAAAGGATATACTGTAGGTGACATTTGGGGATATGTAACCGGTGGTATTCTCCAAGAAGGAGATTTCGATGGTGTAAATTCTAATGGAAAGCCGATATATCATGGACCTTACTTCAAAGGAGGACAAGCCTACCCGGGATACATCTGGTATCAGGATTTAGATCATGATGGCGTCATCACTACCGGTTTGAATACCGTAGATGATCCGGGTGACAGGAAGGTTATCGGAAATAATGCTCCACGCTACCGCTACAATATTACGGCTAATTTCCAGTACAAAGGTTTCGATTTGGATTTGATGTTCCAAGGTGTAGGTAAAAGAGACTATTGGTTGTCATCCAGTTCAAGTTATTGGGGCAATGGAGCCGGTTCGTGGGAAACATACAATGACTCATGGACTCCGGAAAGAATAGATGCCAAATTCCCGATGTACGGATATGGGCTTGGCAGCTATACTCAAAGCGGTTATCTGCTCGATGCCTCTTATATCAAATTGAAACAAGTGATTTTGGGATATACTTTCCCGAAAGCGCTGATCAATAAAATCGGACTCCAAAAGTTAAGACTGAATGTCGCAGCCTACAATTTGTTTACAATTTCGGATATGCCCAAGTATTATGACTCAGATTATCTGTCGGATGCATATCCCCCGAAACGGACATTCAGCGTAGGTATTCAAGTAGGTTTTTAATATTTTAAGAATAGAGATTATGAAAAAATATACAATTATAGCTTTACTCGTAACCTTGGTGGCATCGTTGTCATCTTGCAATGATGATTTCATGCAACGAGATCCGATAGATAATATGGCAGACGGAACATTCTTTACGAAAGAAGCCGATTTGCAGCTCTATCTGGATGGAATTTACAGATATTATGTATATGGACATGGTATTGGCGGAACGAATAATACTTCTCACGACAAAGGTTTTCTGGCAGTAAAAGCCGGTAGCCAAATTATTTTTGGAGATGCATTCAGCGACAATACGGTTTATGCAGGTGGAATTGACAGCAAATTAGGTGGTACATACGATACTCCCAACTCAGCCTCCAAGAACTTTGATGCACCGTGGCAATGGGAAAAACTCCGTAAGGTAAACTACTTCCTTAATCATTATGCGGAAGTAGGTGATCCTGAAACATTGAAAAAATATGCCGCACAAGCATATTTCTTTAAAGCATGGGATTATTACATCAAGCTGGTTGCTCTGGGAGAAGTGCCTTGGTTGGACAAAGAACTGGATACAAGTTCACCGGAACTTTACGGCACCCGCATGCCCCGTGTAGAATTAGTACAAAACATTCTGAAATGTTTCGATTTCGCCATTCAGAATCTGGAAGACAATGACAACTCTTGCGGATATATCAATCAAGATATGGCATTATTCTTAAAAGCCCGTTTTTGCTTGTTTGAGGGGACCTTCCGCAAGTATCACACCGAATTGGGCCTGCAATCCTCAGCCAATGAATTATTGGGCATGAGCCGCGATGCAGCTTGGAAGATTATTGAAAAGAACAGATATGAACTCTTCAAACATGCAACGGCAAAGGATTCTTATTGGCAACTGTTTGTACAAAAAGGGTCGCCCGAAACGGAAGGTAATAAAGAAACAATCCTATCACGCGTATACGATGGTGTAAAACTGGGGCACGACAATCCTCGCTATTGGGGCAAGAATAATCATACCCGCTACTGCTTGGGCGCCACCGTAGCTATGCTCGAAGACTATTTGTGTGAAGACGGACGTCCGGTCTATATCAGCGGAAGCGAAGGAAATTACGAAAAGAATCCTTTGTTCAAAGGATATGACGGCATGTGGGAAGAGTTGGACAATCGTGATCCACGTCTGACACAGACCATCTGCAAGCCTGGCGAATATGCATCTATTTTTGATGCAGATGATAACACATATAGTTTAGAGGAATCCGGAATCATTTATCCGATGATTACTTATGACACCGGTGGCGGGTCTCCGATGAAACAATACAATTCAACGGTAACCGGATATCGTTTCATCAAGCATTGGATGCCCGATTATGCAGAATGGGAAGCCAACTCCAAAGGTGTGCAGACAGCCCACATGTTCCGCTACGGAGAATTGTTGCTAATTTATGCAGAAGCCAAAGCCGAGTTGGGCGAAATCACTGACAGTGATTTGGACCTCACGGTCAATGCGTTGAGAGAAAGAGCCGGATATGACTTCACAAGATATCCCAATGCCAGATTAACATTGTCAAACATCCCCAGTGATCCGCGTTTGGATGCTATTTATTCTCAGAAATTGGATTATTCTGTACCACCGATTATCCGTGAAATCAGACGCGAGCGTCGTGTAGAAATGATGATGGAAGGCATGCGCTATGAGGATTTGATGAGATGGAAAGCAGGAAAGTTGTTTACCGTTCCTGTAAGAGGAATGAAAATGACACAAGAGAAAATCGAACTGTACAGCAAGAACCGTAATGACGAGCAGTATAAAGACTACCCGTACAAAGTAACGGTTCCCATAGGCGAAGTCGGCAATAAAGTAATTGTAGATGATGACGGATTCATCATTCCTTATCCTACATCTACGACTGTCATCAAAGGTGTGCAACCTTGGGACGACAAACGCTATTATTATCCGATACCTTTGAATGAAATGCTTATGAATCCACTCCTGACACAGAATCCGGGTTGGAAAGACATTAATAGATAACCGATAAAAAGAGGTAACATCATGAAAAAAAATATATATTTCTTGTTAGGAATGTTTTCGTTCGGAGCACTGTTCACCAGTTGCAATGACGATGATTTCGGTAAGGCGGTAACCATTACTGTCGAGAATGCGACAAATCTCGAAAGCGATATTTTCGGGGTTGTTGTAACAGAAGGTCAGCCCTTACAACTTAAACCGTTCATCATGCCCGAAAGTGCAAGAGCAAATGCTGTGAGCTACCACTTTGCGGGAGAACCTACCGGAGCAATTGATTTGAGCGAAGACGGATTGATTACTCCCAAATTGACAACTCCGGCAGAAGGCGCTATTCCTTCTCCATTGGGTACGGACACAATTATCGTGAGAGTAGATGACGGTTCGGATACATACGTAAGATACCCTGTCAGAGTTATCAGTAATATTGTGCTTGTTTCAAGTATTACTATCCAATCAGCCGGACAAAGTATAGAAGCGCAAAATGGCAAGACATTCAATCTGGCTCAATACGTGACAATAAACCCAAGCAACGCTACCGACAAGAGCGTTACTTATGTCTCAGAAGATCCAACCGTAGCAACCGTAGACCAGAATGGTATAGTTACGATCGTGGGAGAAACCGGACAATCAACCGAAATTACCGTCACCGCCAATGACAGAGGCAAACAGACCACTACTGCCCAGGTGAAAGTAGTTGCCGAAGCTCCCATGTATGTAGGTTTCCCATTCTCAAGCCGATGGAGTTATTCTTCGAACATAGAGACTAAGGAAGGCGATATAGCAAATCTGTTTGATGACAAGAACTCAACATTCTGGTGTCCTGATATTACGACCCGTCCTATCTACGACCCGGTTTGTTATCTGGATATCAATCTCGGAGAAGTCATCAAGTTCGGTCAGTTGGGCTACCGACATCGTAGTTTGAATTATCCTCATCTGCAATGCCACACGTTCAAATTGGAAGCAAAGAAAGTAGAAAGTGACGCTTGGACGGATTTAGGCGAATTTGTCACGGAAGCCATGAAAGTTGACGATTACCAATTGTTCCCCATAGCGCAGCCGATAGATGCCCAATATATTAGAATTACCTTTATCAAAGGCCATTTGAGAGATGGTATGACTGATTGGAATTATTCTGAAAGCGGCAATGTTTCGGTAGGAGACTTGCAAGTATTCGTTTATAACAGATAAATAAATCTCTATCCATAATTGAGGGGAACTCTCGCTAAAAAAGGAGTTCCCTTCCACATTCTTTCTTATATACCGCTTTTTTTATAACTTAGACCCGTTATGCATTCTTTTTTATTTAACCCGATAAAATTCTTATGAAAAACAGGCTCTTGTTATTCTTTTCAGTTCTTTTTCACGTGATATCCGTTTCCGTCGCCACTGAACAATACAAGTTCAGAACCATGTCGCCCGACGGGGGATTCTACTATGACGGAGTCAAATCTATAGAGCAAGACAAAAACGGATTTATCTGGGTTATGATGGACTATGAGCTTTATCGCTTTGACGGCTATCGTTACAAGAAATACTATCCTTATTTCGCTTCGATGGCACCGACCAAACGATGGATATTCCATAACATGGCATCCGACTCCTCCGGTCATTTATATGTGAATACAAATAACGGACTATATCGTTACGAGCAGATATCAGACCGGTTTGAGAGAGTCTTCGACCGAGTATTCCAAATCAAGGTAGATAAAAAAGACAATCTATGGATCAGGTATCAAAAGCGGTGGAACATATTAAATGCAAACACAGGAGAACTTAATACACCGGGATATGATGAAAAGTCACCGGATTCCGGCAACACGGTCTTTTGTCTTCACAATAAAGACTTATACACATTCGGCAACCGGAAAGTGTATCGTTTCAATTATGCGGAAAACATATTTGTGCATTGCCTGACACTTCCCGATGCCACAGACAACAGACCTATTCGTTTTGCCCAGGCACACATGGGGAAGTTATGGATCTTTGTCGATAAAGACGGATTGTACAAGATCGACTTGTCCACCTTTAATATTGAAGACCACTATGATCCTCTGCCCGGACACAAGAATAATTCATTGCGTACATTCTATATCGACAAGAAAGGAAATATCTGGTTGGGAACCATAGACGGGATATATGTACTCAATCCTTCTGACAAAAAGCTGACACAATATAAACATTCGGATACAGATCCATCCAGCTTGCCTAACAATTCTATTTGGGAAATACGTGAGGACAGACAGGGCAATATATGGATTGGCACCTATTCCGGAGCTTTATGTTATGTAAATATTAATGAAAGCAATGCCTTCAAGACCTATCATACCCAAAACAGCGGACTGAATTACGCTCCGGTAAGTGCATTTGCCGAAGACAAAGATTATCTTTGGATAGGTACGGAGGGGGGAGGAGTAAACCGGATGGATAAAGCCACAGGAGAGTTCAGTTCATTCACCGGCAAGAATAGCATTACGTCCAATAATATCAAATCCACCGTAATAGACACCAATGGCAACCTATGGATTTCCACATTTATGGGAGGTATTGATGTTTACAATTCCACTCATCATAAAGTAGGCAATTACAAACAGTCCAAAGAAGACACAAATTCTTTATTGGTGAATGATGTCCGCAAAACCATTCTTGAAGGAGATTCCGGTATGTGGGTGGCCTATCAGTACCCCATGCCCAAAGTCTCCTATTTCTCCTATCGCAGCAAGTCGTTCACCCACTACAGTCTGGACAACACGCAAAATTATGCTTATCTGTTCGACATTCTGAGACAAGGAGAAAAAACTTTATGGGCCATCAGCAATGAAGCACTTTATAGGTTTGACATCCACACGCATAAGGTGGAAAAGATACTTCCCAATGACTCCATTTACTTGGGGTTGTACACTTTTTGCCTGGACGATTCCGGCAATATATGGATTGGCACCATCGGCAACGGACTTATCCGGTTTGACACCAACACATCGAGCTTCATTCCACAAAAGGACGAGCTACAATCCAACATCTATTCCATCTACAGTATTTGCTATGATAGCGGAAACGTATGGATGGGAACCGATGACGGACTGTATTGTTACAACATAGCCGACAAACATCTGATGAAGTTTGACAAGAGAGAGAATACACAAGGTCAGGTTTATTATCCATTGGCATCTATGAAAGGCATGGACGGGCTGTTGTATTTCGGAGGAACGATCGGCTTTACCGTTGTTGACCCAAAGAAGATATCGTACAACAGTCATAAGCCGAAAGCAATCATCTCCGATTTCTTTATCGACCATAAGGCCGTACACCCCAACTATACACTCGAAGATTCGCTTACTACCGTGACGCTGAAGTATGACCAGACGAACTTCGGTTTCCAGTTCTCTTCCGACAATTATCACATTCCGGAAAAGAATCAATTCAAGTATCGACTAAGAGGATACAACGATTCATGGATTACCACGAATGCGCAACAACGCACGGTGATGTACTCCAAAGTGCCCGCCGGGACCTACTACTTTGAAGTTTACGCAGCCAACAATGACGGCTTATGGAGCGACCGGGCTACTGTGATAAAAATAATAAGAAAGACCGCTCCTTGGCTCAGTTGGCCGGCATATCTTCTCTATCTACTCGCCATAGCAGGCATCATCTATCTGATCTATCGTCACTTTGCAGAGAAGAAGAGGCTAAAGATGATGCTTTACCAAGAGAATATAGAGAAAGACAAGAAAGAACAAATCCACCAGGCACAGTTGCGTTTCTTCACCAATATATCTCATGACTTCCGGACTCCCCTTTCCCTCATTCTTGCCGCCTTGGACAAGCTGAGAAATGAGGGGCTGAAAGAATATTATTATCGGATACTGAACGGCAATGTACAGCGCCTGCTGAATTTAGTCAACGAATTGATGGACTTCAGGACTGTAGAGAATGGCAAAATGAGCTTGAGGCTACAGGTTTTGGATATCAATCGTTTCGTGTCGGAAATCGCCAATGATTTCATAGACTATGCCGAACAAAGGAATATTGATTTCCGGATAAAATGTGACGGTACATTGCCGGCAGAGATATATGCGGACAAGTCTGTCGTCGAAAAAATTGTGATGAATCTGTTGAATAATGCTTTCAAATATACGCAAGACGGAGGACGGATTCTTTTGGAAGTCAGACCCGGAAAAGAATTTACCACTCAATATAAAGACAGCTATACGGTAGGCGAATGCATCAACGAGGCATTCTCGATCATCGTCAGTGACACGGGAGTAGGTATTTCCGGCGAATCCATAAGCAGTGTTTTCGAGCGTTTTTATAAAGTGAACACAGTCAATGCCGATTCCCATTTGGGTACGGGCATCGGACTGGCGCTCGTAAAGAGCTTGGTATTGCTGCAAAAAGGCACCATATCCATCTATAGCGAAAGAGAGAAAGGCACGGACATGATTGTCAGCCTGCCTATTGACAGAAGCATCTTCAACGAGGCGGATTTCATGAAACAGAAAGAGACCATTCCGGAAACGCTCATACAGCCTATGGATGAATCGCCTGCACCTGTTGAGATAAAAGGCATAGAGGACGAGTTCATGCCTTCCACCAAAAAGAAGATATTGATTACCGAGGACAATGACGACCTGAGAATACTGATAGCCGAATCTCTCGCGGAAGAGTTTCAGGTGATGCAGGCAAGTGACGGTATCGAAGCGTTGAAACTGATAGAGGAAATAGACTTCGACCTGATTATAAGTGACATTATGATGCCCAATAAAGATGGCGTATCATTGTGCAACGACATAAAGAATAACGTGAACACATCGCATATCCCCGTCATTCTGCTGACAGCCAAAACCAGTCTCGAAAGCAAGATTGAAGGAGTTGATTCCGGAGCAGACCTCTACTTCGAGAAGCCTGTGGACTTGACTTACCTTAAACTATCCATCCGGAATATATTCAAGAACCAACAGCAGTTGAAAGAGCACTATGCAAAGAATTATTATGCAGATAGCAGCGAACTATCGACCAATGAGCAAGACAGCAAATTCCTTAAGCGACTTATAGCCATTATTGAGACAAATATGGATCAGTCAGAGATGGACGTAAACCAGATAGCGGAAGAATTGTTGATGAGCAGAAGCAAACTTTATACGAAGGTAAAGAGTCTGACGGGAAAATCGGTTGTGGAGTTTGTTTTGAACTGCCGTTTGCGTAAAGCAGCCAAACTGATTATCGAGGAAAATATGACAATGCGGGAAGTAATGATGCAGATAGGGATAGAGAGTCAGGCGTATTTCACCAATTCGTTCAAGAAAGTATTCGGCGAGACACCCACCGCCTTTGCCGCCAAACATAAAAGCAAGCCGAAAGGTGATTTGGATAAAACAAAAAGCGAATAGAGCAACAGGTAAAAAAGTGAATTGGCTTCCTTTGCGAAAACTTTTAAATTTAATAGCATGAAACGAATCCTGCAGATTTCAGTTTTGCTTTCTTTGTTGACTATGGGTGTATTTGCCCAAAAGCAACCTCTGGTTTTACCTGCCGATCAAGAGCTCTCTTTAAAGTATGGTGCCGATCGGCTGGGCAAGCGCCATGATGCCGCCATGCAGCAATTTCGCGACAACCGTTTAGGAGCTTTCATCCACTGGGGGCTTTATGCCATTCCTGGAGGAGAGTGGAACGGGAAAGTATATAACGGAGCTGCCGAATGGTTGAAGTCGTGGGCCAAAGTCCCTGCTGATGAATGGCTGAAGTTGATGGAGCAATGGAATCCCGATAAATTCAACGCCAAGGCATGGGCAAAGATGGCTAAGAGAATGGGTGCAAAATATGTGAAAATCACGACAAAGCACCATGAAGGTTTCTGCCTGTGGCCCAGCAAATACAGTAAATACACAGTAGCACAAACACCTTATAAAAAAGATATATTGGGCGAGTTGGTGAAAGCCTACAATGATGAAGGCATCGATGTGCATTTTTATTTCTCGGTGATGGACTGGAGTCATCCCGACTACCGGTATGACATCAAGTCGGAAGAAGATGCTGCCGCCTTCGAGCGTTTCCTTGAGTTTACGGACAACCAACTGAAAGAACTCGCCACCCGTTATCCTACCGTAAAGGACTTTTGGTTTGATGGAACTTGGGACGCCAGCATTAAAAAGAACGGTTGGTGGACAGCTCACGTAGAACGGATGCTGAAAGATATGTTGCCGGGCGTAACGATCAACAGCCGCCTGCGCGCCGATGATTATGGCAAGAGGCATTTCGACAGCAACGGTCATTTGATGGGCGACTATGAGTCGGGCTACGAGCGCCGGCTTCCTGATCCGGTGAAAGACTTGAAAGTGACTCGCTGGGACTGGGAAGCCTGTATGACAGTGCCCGAGAATCAATGGGGATATCACAAAGACTGGTCTTTGAGCTATGTAAAAACTCCCTTGGAAGTATTGGATCGCATTGTACATGCTGTGTCTATGGGCGGCAATATGGTCGTGAACTTCGGTCCGCAAGCCGATGGCGATTTCCGTCCGGAGGAAAAAGCACTGGCAGACGCTATCGGAAAGTGGATGCAGAAATATGGCGAATGTATCTATGGCTGCGACTATGCCGGCTGGGACAAGCAGGCATGGGGATACTACACCCGCAGAGGAAAAGACATATATATGGTGGTCTTCAATTCTCCCTACTCCAAACATCTGACGGTAAAGACGCCCAAGGGCGTGAAAGTGATAAAAGGCGCCTTGCTGAACGGGAAGGAGATATCGGTAAAAGAAACTGCCCGCAACGAATATAATGTGAACATGCCGGCCAAGGATCCCGGCGAGCCTTTCGTCATCAAACTACAGATAGAGGAAAGCACGGGCAATGCCGATAAATACCGTGATGCGCTGACCTGACATTTTACGGACGTACCCCTATTGCAACAGGGTGGCTTCCAACTCTTAAACTATATATGATTGGTATGAGAAAACTTTTTATTTTTACCTTTTTCTTCTTAACAACTGCCATGCAGAGCATTGCACAGCCGTGCTTTGACAAGGCTGCCATAAAATCCATCATGAAGCGGGTAGCCGACTGGCAGATTGCCAACCCCAACAAGGGAGCTGAGCACGATGACTTGGATTGGACACATGCCGCTCTATACATGGGCATGTTGGATTGGGCAGAGCTTACAGAGAAAGAAGACAGTGACGATTCTTATTACCAATGGCTATTGCGTATAGGACAACGCAACCATTTTCAGGTAGGGAAGTGGATGTATCATGCAGATTTCATTGCCGTAGGACAGCCTTTTATCGACCTTTATATAAAATATGGCAACAAGAAAATGATCGCCCCCGTTATGGCACGTGCCAATTGGGTGGTAGAGAATCCCGCAGAGACTACCTTGGAACTGGATTATGGAAATCTGGAAACTCTGGACCGTTGGTCTTGGTGCGATGCTTTGTTTATGGCTCCCCCTGTATATGCCAAACTTTATGCATTGACCAAGAACAAGAAGTACCTGAACTTCCTGAACAAGGAGTACAAGGCCACCTATGAGTATCTGTATGATAAAGATGAGCATCTGTTCTACCGTGACCGCCGCTTCTTCGGCAAACAGGAAGCCAACGGAAAGAAAGTATTCTGGGGGCGCGGCAACGGATGGGTGTTGGGCGGACTGGCAGAAATCCTGCATGTGCTTCCTCCCGATGAGCCTTCACGGAGTTTTTATCAAGACTTATTTGTCACATTGGCTACTCGTGTGGCCGGTCTGCAAAGTGAAGACGGGTATTGGCATGCCAGTTTGTTGGACCCGGCATCTTATCCGTCACCGGAGACAAGCGCAACGGGCTTTATCGTATATGCGCTTGCCTACGGAGTGAATGAAGGACTGCTTGACAAGGCGACTTTCATGCCGGTTATCAAAAGAGGCTGGCAAGCGTTGGTCGATGCCGTAGAGCCGGATGGGAAATTGGGCTACGTGCAACCGATCGGTGCCGACCCGCGCAAGGTGACGCGGGACATGACCGAAGTCTATGGCGTAGGCGCATTCCTGCTGTCCGGATGCCAGATGTATAAAATGGCGGGCCGATAGCCTTTCATCCGTATAATTATTATAGAAAAATAAAAATGACATAAATTCGCTGATAATGAGAAACAATACATTACCTTTATTATTCGTTCTGTTGCTGTTGGCCATATCCGGCAAAGCCGGTGCACGCGACGTAACATCATTCAACGATGGCTGGGAGTTTAAAAAAGGACCGTTCTCCAAAGATGCCATGCAGTCCGCACGCAAGTGGAATGCAGATTGGCAGGAAGTAGCCATTCCTCATACTTGGAATGCGGAAGACATGCAGAAGAAAGCATCTGCTTTTTATGAGGGTGCAGCCTACTATCGGAAAAAATGTACATTCTCCGACAGCCTGAAAGGCAAGCGCATTTTTTTGCGCTTCGAGGGTGTCGGTTCGTGTGCCGAGGTTTATATCAACGGCTATCTGGCAGGGACGCACAAAGGTGCCTACTCCGCTTTCACCTGCGAGATAGGTTCGCAAGTAAAGTTCGGTGCGGAGAACGAAATCATAGTGAAAGCTGATAATTCCGCACGTCCGGATGTAATCCCGGTCAATCATATCCTGTTTGGCGTTTATGGAGGAATCTACCGCCCGGTATGGCTGGTGGTGACGGAGCCTTGCAGCATCGTGGTGAACGATTGTGCCTCTTCCGGTGTATATATCACTCAAAAGGATGTATCGCAAAAGTCGGCGGAAGTGACCGTAAACGTAAAGGTGGACAATGCGACACTGGTTCCTGCCCCGTTAGTATTGGAGAATGCCATATATGACAGGAACGGCAAGTTGGTGAAAAAGCACAGCCAGTCTTTTGAATTGACTCCGCAGGGCGGACAAAGCTATTCCTCGCAATTTAAATTGAACAATCCGCATTTGTGGCAAGGGCGCGAAGACCCGTATCTGTATAAGGTCGTGTCACGTCTCATACAAGACGGACGGACATTGGACGAAGTAGTCCAGCCGTTGGGACTTCGCAATTATGAAGCCGTGGCGGGCAAAGGTTTCTTCCTGAACGGGAAAAAGTATCCCATGTATGGCGTAACCCGCCATCAAGACTGGTGGGGGCTGGGCAGTGCCTTGACCAACAAAGAGCACGACTTCGATTTGGCGCAGATTATGGACATCGGTGCTACGACTGTCCGCTTTGCCCATTACCAGCAGTCTGATTATCTTTATTCGCGTTGCGACACATTGGGGTTGGTTATCTGGGCAGAGATTCCTTTTGTAAATCAAGTGACCGGTCAAGAGTGGGACAATGCCCATCAGCAAATGCGCGAACTGATCCGCCAGAGTTTTAACCATCCGTCCATCTACGTGTGGGGTATCCATAATGAGGTGTATCATCCGCACGGTTACACGGCGGCTCTTACGCAATCCATCCACGACCTTTGCAAACGCGAGGATCCCGACCGATACACGGTATCTGTCAACGGCTACGGCAATGCCGACCATCCCGTCAATCAGCATGCAGACATACAAGGCATGAACCGTTATTTCGGTTGGTACGAAAGAAAGATACAGGACATCAAGCCGTGGATAGAGAAGATGGAGAAAGAATATCCCTGGCAGCGGCTGATGCTGACCGAATACGGTGCAGATGCCAATATCGACCATCAGACGGAAATCTTAGGTGACGCGCTGAACTGGACAAGCCCTTTCTATCCGGAGACATTCCAGACCAAGACACATGAGTATCAATGGAGCATTATCGCACAGCATCCTTATATCCTCGCCTCTTATCTGTGGAATATGTTCGACTTTGCCGTGCCTACTTCCAAAAGGGGCAGCGTTGATGCACGCAACATGAAAGGCATGATGACTTTCGACCGGAAAATCAAGAAAGACTCTTATTTCTGGTATAAGGCCAATTGGAGCAAGGAGCCGGTTCTCTATTTAACCCAACGCCGAAATGCATTGCGCGAGAAAAAAGAGACATCCGTCACCGTATATTCCAATATCGGAATGCCAAAGGTATATCTCAACGGACAAGAGCTGGGCAACGCCCGGAAGGGATATACCGACGTGCATTACATCTTCGACAAAGTGCTGCTGAACAGCGGTAAGAACGTATTGAAAGCCGTCGTTTCACATCAAGGAGAAACATATACGGACGAAATAGAATGGACTTACAACGGTGAATGCAACCGGGAAGCCGACTTCTTTGAACATAAGAAAGAGCACGGTAGCTGGTGATGCCCTTTACGAGCACACAGCCACCACATGATAGTACACTCCGTGCGTCTTCCTGCGCGACTCCACGCCCAGCTTCCGCAGGATGCGCCCGAAGTAATTGACCGCCCCCGGAGAGAATTTCATTTTGCTCGCCTTTTGTATCCGTTGCAAGAGATCTACGGCGAGCAGCCACTCTCCTTCTTCCTTATCTTCCGCGGCACGATAATACACCAGGAACAACTGTTCTATGGCGGGCGACTGTTCGAACTCCTGATTGCCGGCCTGCAGAATGGCCTCTTCCTCTTCATCAAACCAATACCGCTCGTTATGATATAGCGCTGCCAGCGCTTGTGCATAAAGCTGCTCATAGTCAATGGGGCGAACGACATCAATCACTCCCGTAACCTCGATGCCGATGTAACGGCGGTTGCCGGAGGTATCCGTCAGCAGGTCCTTATGATTGCTTGTACCGATGAAAGAGGCATAGCGGCGAAGTTCTTCCACCGCCGAAGCATTCGGGCGCCGGGTGTTGACCACCGGTTTTTGCAGGATATGCTTGACAAAAGATTGCTGATTGACACCAATCTGGTCAAACTCGTCCATGTTAATCAGCAAGAAGCGGTTCAGATACAGCTCTGCATCCCGCTTCCGGCTAAAGTCGATGCTATCCGTATAATACGCCTGTAGGCATGGCGGGAGAATCAAACGACAGAATGTCGATTTCCTGTAAGCCTGCGGACCTATCAATATAGGCGAAGTGCTGTTCGCATGATTTTTGCCCAGCCCGCGCCAGTGTGCCACCATCCCAAGAAACCAACGGCGGAACAACTGCGACCAATGCGGATTGTTGCAAGGAACCCGTCCCGCCAATTCACCGATGTAATCCTTACCGTTCCAACGAGGGCACCCATAGATAAACTCCTCTACCGGATGATACACCGGCACGCGGTCGGAGTTGAGATAACGAGCCACATCCTTGTCCCACAACTTGATGCCTTCATACTGCGCATTCATGGCGATGCTCGCCATCAACCGCTTGCCCACCGGACGGAAATAGAAATCGAAGCTGTTCCGCTGGCGGCATTCTACCTGCGAGGTCAACTGGTTGAACCGGAATTCATAACGCCGCTTCATGAACTCATCCATCTGCATCACGAACAACTGCTCGGGCAGCAGACTGCTCCTGCCCGCAAAACCCTGACTGGTGCTATATACATTCCGCACTGTCGTGCGAATATGAAAATCATCGTCCGGCAGGCGATAATGCGCCCGAGTCCACCTCACCGTGTCTTCTTCGGGGATGCCGGCACGAAAACAGTGCCCTGCCAAGCTAACCAGGAAAGAATGTATGTCGCTCCCCGGTGAATATGCGCCCAACTCATTCAATGCACGCGCATAAGCAGCCTCAAAAAGGACGGAAAGCGCTTGGTGATTATCATATCCCGGAGCAAGCCGTTGCAGAGGCGAAGCCTCCATCTGCACCTGTTCGCGATAAGTCGTTTCGCCCGGCATGCTCATAGGCTGTTTCAAGTAGATGGGCATCGCTTCGGGATTGAAATACAGATTAGGGTCGAAAGTCAACCGGCAATACTGCTCCAACGAAGGCTCCTTCAGTTCGATATCGAAAGGGAGCTGGGGTTGATAGAACTTCACGGCAAGCCGATAAGCATGCGCATGGAACAGCACCGCCCGTTCGCGGTCCTCCGGCAGTTGATCATCGGGATAGGTGAACTTCACCCATATCTTCACCGACTTTCCCGAAGAACCGGTAAAGGCAAGATAGGTCTGCGGCAACTCCCTCACACGCCCTTTCACCTCCTCGGCTTCTACAAGTCCGGACAGATTATTCACCTGAATCATTACAATCCCGTTGTACGCATTCATCGTCATCACTCCGTTCTTGCGCACAAAGGCCGCTGCAGGAAGTAGCTTGGGCACTTTCTGTACATAGTCATTCTTGTCACCTGGAAGCATATAAGGAAGGACTTCCCTCATCTCGGAAACGAGCCGCGCTTTGGTCTCCACTTTCATCAGCTCTACGAGCTGTTCGATGTTCAACGTCCGCAAAGTATTTACCTTGCCATCGTCTCTGATTTGTGTTATTCTCATCTATTTTATCAATATTGCTTGTCCTGCCGGTTTTGTTTACGTAGGCCAATGATTATACTTACAAATATACTGCAATTATTCAAGACGAACAATTTTTAGAGCCCTTATTCACCTTCCTACTAAGAAAGATTTCGAGAATTCATTTCTCATGTTCTCATCTTTTGGGGATAAAGGATAGATAGTCAGCATAATATGGCATGAGAAACACTTTCTCGAAATGGCGTTTCTCATCATATTTCCCGTATTCGAGGTCTAAAATCTCCATTTCTCATTGCGCTTAATACATTTCGCACTGCGCCTAATGCATTTCGCATCATACCGGTCATCTTGCATCAGTTTGCGTGAAAACAAATAAGTGTTTACTTGTTTTAGCGCCGATATTATCGTATCTTTGAGGCTACATCACAACCGTTCTACTGTAGTGCACAGAACGGTGCACTACAGTGAAAAGATCTGTTCACCGGAGTGCAAAGATCTGTGCACTACAGTGGAACGAAAGAAATGCCGGTAGAAGAGCATGAGGATGAAGGCTAAATGAAACAACAATATTAGCTACATAACATATTAATCAATATTAAATCAGAACAGCGATGGCAATACACTTCGAGTTTTACAAGAATCCCCAACCGGAGAAAGAAGGGGAAGAAACAAGTTATCACCCCAGGGTGATCAATTTCCAGCAAGTCGACACCAAGAGGTTGGCAAGGGAAATTCATCAGGCAAGCACTTTCGGACAGGCGGAAGTGGAAGCGATGCTGATGGAACTGAGCAGATGCATGGGCAATCACCTGCGCGAAGGGCAAAGGGTGCATCTGGACGGCATCGGTTATTTTCAAATCACACTGCAAGCCGCCGAACCCATACACTCGCTCAAGACCCGTGCTGACAAAGTGAGACTGAAGTCCATCGGTTTCCGTGCCGACAAAAAGCTAAGAAGCTCATGTATCGGTACGCACTTGCGACGCTCGAAATACAGACCGCATTCCGCCTCTCTCTCGGAGGAGGAAATCGACCGGAAACTCACGGCATATTTTGCAACGCAACCCGTACTGACCCGCAGCGACATGCAGTCAATCTGCTGCTTCACCAAAAGCATGGCGGGGCGACAAATCCGTCGGTTAAAAGCCTCAGGAAAGTTAGAAAATATCGGAAAACCGACACAGCCCATCTATATCCCGAAACCGGGATGCTACGGGAAACAGGCCCGGCAAGAATGAGAGATGAGTGATATTTGTATATTTTCGCGAATAAACAATGAGAAACGCCTTTGGGCCAATGTATTTCTCATTGTTTATCGCACTAATAATCTGCCACTTACAACAAAACTATGAGAACATGAGAAATGAAAAGCAAAAATACGCGTTAGTGTAACGGCTTCAATCAAGAGTTAGTGGAAAGGATAAAGAACGACATGCGCGCCTTGTTCTCCCCAATAAGGTGCAAATCTTAAGATTTTATTAAATTCTCCTTATAATATAAGGTAAGGAAAATCTTTTTTTTTACTTTTGTCCCCGAATATTATGGTACAAGCCATTATAAAAGAAAGAATTATGCAGAAAAACCTTGTCATTGTAGAGTCTCCGGCAAAAGCAAAAACGATTGAAAAGTTTCTTGGGAAGGACTTTAAAGTCCTGTCAAGTTATGGACACATACGCGATTTGAAGAAGAAAGACTTCAGCATCGACGTAGCGAAGAACTTCAAACCCAACTACGAAATCCCGGCAGACAAAAAGGCTTTGGTAAGCACACTGAAAGCAGAAGCGAAAGAGGCGGAAACCGTATGGCTCGCATCCGATGAGGACCGCGAAGGAGAGGCCATCGCCTGGCATCTGTATGAGGTCTTAAAACTGAAACCGGAACACACAAAACGGATCGTATTTCATGAAATCACCAAAAGCGCTATCTTAAAAGCTATCGAACAGCCGCGCGATATCGACATCAATCTTGTGAACGCACAGCAGGCACGACGCATACTCGACCGCATCGTGGGTTTCGAACTTTCGCCCATCCTGTGGAGAAAAGTGAAACCCGCCCTCTCGGCAGGACGCGTACAGTCGGTCACTGTCCGTCTGATCGTAGAGCGTGAACGCGAAATACAGGCTTTCAAATCGGAAGCGGCTTATCGGGTGACTGCCATTTTCCGCGTGCCGGACACTGACGGAAAGATGGTGGAGATGAAAGCCGAACTTAGCCGACGCATCAAAACGAAGAAAGAGGCCAAGGCTTTCCTCGAAGCTTGCCAGGAAGCCAAGTTTACAATTGAAGACATTACTACCCGACCGATAAAGAAGACACCGCCCGCGCCATTCACAACATCTACGTTGCAGCAGGAAGCGGCACGCAAGTTAGGATATACCGTAGCTCAGACCATGATGCTTGCACAGCGTCTGTATGAATCGGGATTCATCACTTATATGCGTACGGACTCCGTCAACTTGTCGGAATATGCAGTAGCAAGCAGCAAGGATGCCATTGCCCAAATGATGGGTGAGCGTTACGTACATCCACGCCACTTCGATACAAAAGTCAAGGGCGCACAGGAAGCGCACGAAGCCATCCGGCCTACTTATATGGAAAATCAATCCATAGACGCTCCGGCACAAGAAAAGAAACTGTATGATCTGATCTGGAAGCGTACAATCGCGTCGCAAATGGCAGATGCGGAGTTGGAGAAGACAACGGCAACCATCTCAATAAGCGGCAGCAGCGATGTGTTTACGGCTATCGGCGAAGTAATCAAGTTTGACGGATTCCTGCGTGTCTACCGCGAATCTTACGATGACGACAGTGAGCAGGAAGATGAAAGCCGCCTGTTGCCTCCTTTGAAGAAGGGACAACAACTGGAGCATGGTCCTGTCATCGCCACCGAGCGTTTCACTCAACGCCCGCCACGCTATACGGAAGCCAGCCTTGTGCGCAAACTGGAGGAGCTGGGCATCGGACGTCCGTCTACCTATGCACCTACCATTTCCACCATTCAGCAACGCGGATATGTGGAAAAAGGAAACAAAGACGGAGAAGAGCGTACTTTCAATGTGCTGACCTTGAAAGGTGACCGGATAGAGGACGAAAACCGTACGGAGATCACCGGTGCAGAAAAGTCCAAGCTGTTTCCTACGGATACCGGTACGGTGGTAAACGACTTCCTGACCGAATACTTCCCGGATATTATGGACTACAACTTTACGGCAAGTGTAGAAAAGGATTTCGATGAGATTGCAGAGGGAGAAGTGCAATGGACTTCCATCATGAAGACGTTCTATGATAAATTTCACCCGGCTGTAGAGAAGACTATGGCAACCAAGACTGAGCGCAAGATAGGCGAACGTGTGTTGGGAGAAGATCCGCTAAGCGGCAAACCTGTTTCGGTAAAGATCGGACGTTTCGGCCCCATGGTGCAGATCGGTACGGCGGAGGATGAGGAGAAGCCGCGTTTTGCTCAGTTGAAGAAAGGACAGTCCATAGAGACCATCACGCTGAGCGAGGCTTTGGAGTTGTTCAGGCTGCCGCGCCTATTGGGCGAATATGAGGGGAAAACGGTCAGTGTAGGTACCGGACGTTTCGGACCTTACATACTACATAACAAGGTATATGTGTCTCTGCCGAAAACAATGGATCCGATGGAAGTTACGCTGGAAGAAGCTGAACAGTTGATATTGGAAAAACGGGCGAAAGAAGCAGAACGGCATATCAAGACGTTTGAAGAAGAGCCGGATATGGAGATTCTGAACGGACGCTACGGGCCTTATATCGCCTACAAGGGTAATAACTATAAGATTCCTAAAGATATCGTACCACAGGATTTGAGCCTGAGTAGTTGCCTTGAGTTGGTCAAGCTGCAAGACGAAAAAGGTGAGTCGCCTTCTGCCAAACGAGGCAAACGGACAACAACAAAGAAAAAGTAAAAAAAACAGAGTTGCATTAAAGCCTTGGCAATAATTGACAATAAAAGGACGGCTGCACCAAAGTCTTGAAAACATATATAAGGTGCGTCATAATGCCTTCAATAAATGTCCAAATAAAAAGAATTACCCCTGCCACAAGTTATTTGTAGCAGGGGTAATTTCTTTTAAAAGGAGTTTTGACACACTCCCTATTTCATTTTACATTCTGGAAGGCACTTCGATGCCGAGCAATCCCATGCCCAAACGCACCACTTTCGCTACGTTGGCAGACAAAGCGATACGGAATATCTTCACCGCTTCGTTTTCTTCGCGCAGAATGCTATAATCATGATAGAACTGGTTGTACTCTTTCACCAAGTCGTAAGTATAGTTGGCGATAATAGACGGGCTGTAATCCTCGCCCGCCTGTTTCACGATAGCGGCAAAATCGGCAACCATCTGAATCAATCCCTCTTCCTTTTCACTCAACTCAATGCCTGCCGGTATCTGCTCCGGTATCACAATGCCGGATTCGGCAGCCTTGCGAAGTACAGACTGGATACGCGCATAAGTATATTGGATAAACGGACCTGTATTGCCATTGAAGTCGATGGATTCTTTCGGGTTGAATGTCATGTTCTTACGGGCATCCACCTTCAGGATGAAATATTTCAATGCGCCCAACCCCACGATACGGGCAATGTCATCAGCTTCTTCCTGCGTCAAGCCGTCCAGCTTACCAAGTTCCTGTGAAGTTTCTTTGGCAGTGGCAATCATCTCTTCCATCAGATCGTCGGCATCGACGACTGTGCCTTCGCGGGATTTCATCTTACCCTCCGGCAGTTCCACCATTCCGTAAGAGAAGTGCACCAGACTCTTGCCCCACTCGAAGCCGAGCTTATCGAGCAGGATGGAAAGCACTTGGAAATGATAGTTCTGCTCGTTGCCAACCACATAAATCATCTTGTCGATAGGATAATCGGCAAAACGGAGCTTCGCCGTACCGATGTCCTGCGTCATATAAACGGATGTGCCGTCGCCACGGAGAAGCAACTTGTGATCCAACCCCTCGGCAGTCAAATCAGCCCAGACAGAGCCGTCTTCTTTCTTGAAGAAGAAACCTTTTTCCAGTCCTTCCATGACCTTCTCTT
Organism: uncultured Bacteroides sp.; assembly: GCA_934716785.1. GTDB lineage: Bacteria > Bacteroidota > Bacteroidia > Bacteroidales > Bacteroidaceae > Bacteroides. The sequence goes on from CAKUYM010000001.1 coordinate 39,752, forward strand.
TTCCTTCCAGGTAAGTGTTGGACTCATAATATATCTTATCGAAGCTGACACCCATCTTCTTGTAAGTCTCATCAAAACCGGCATATACCCAGTTGTTCATCATTTCCCACAAGCCGCGCACCTCCGGGTCACCGGCTTCCCACTTCACAAGCATCTCACGGGCTTCCTGCATCAGCGGAGAAGCAGCTTCGGCTTTCGCCTTCGCTTCATCGTCACTCATTCCCTGCGCTTTATATTCGGCCATCAGTTCCTTAACTTCCGCTTTATAATGCTTGTCGAAAGCCACATAGTAATCGCCCACCAGATGGTCGCCTTTCTTACCTGAATTTTCGGGAGTTTCGCCGTTGCCGTATTTCTTCCATGCAAGCATGGACTTGCAGATATGGATACCGCGGTCGTTCACGATATTTGTCTTTACAACCTTATTGCCGTTTGCTGCCAGGATATTGGCCAATGCGTTGCCTAAAAGATTGTTACGCACATGCCCCAAGTGAAGCGGTTTGTTCGTATTCGGAGAAGAATACTCAATCATCACCAACGGCGAAGCCTCGGTGGGCTTTACAAAACCATATTGCTCGTCGGCCTGAATTTCATTGAGCAACTGAATCCACGTAGCTGATGCGATAGTAAGGTTCAAGAATCCCTTTATCACGTTAAAGGAGGCTACCGCCGGTTCATTCGCCTTCAGGTATTCACCGATTTCCTGCGCCGTCTGCTCAGGGCCTTTTCTTGACATCTTCAGGAAAGGGAAAACCACCAACGTCAAATGTCCTTCAAATTCTTTCTTCGTCTTTTGAATTTGCACCATCTTTTCAGGGACTTCCTGACCGTAGAGTGCTTTGAGTCCGCTAATGACGGACGCCACAAGTTTATCTTCTATCTTCATAATCAATTTTTTTCTTGTCCGCAAAGATAACAAAAAAAGGAGACGCAATGCGTCTCCTTTTTCTAAATTCTTTCAACTATATATTTTATTCTACAGCTGCAGACAGTTCGGCACCTGCTTTGAACTTAACCACTTTCTTGGCAGGAATAATAATAGTTGCCTTTGTAGAAGGATTAATACCGGTTCTTTCAGCTCTTTCGCCTACAGAGAAAGTACCAAAACCAACGAGGGATACCTTATCACCGGCTTTCATAGCATTGGTAACTGAAGTGACAAAAGCATCAAGCGCTTTTTTGGCATCGGCTTTGCTCAATTGAGACTCAGCAGCCATTGCACTAATAAGTTCAGACTTATTCATAATACGTAAATTGATTAATTAATATAATAGTTACACAAAAGATTATCCATCAAGGAATTGATTTCACAAATATAGCTGAACAAAACAACATATCAAATAAAAACATGAAAAAAACGCAGCAATTTATTGAAAAAGAGCTAATAGGAAGCTATTTTCATGCTTAAAAACAGAATTTATTCGTACTTTTGCATTCATTATCTAAAAATTCGGAATTAAAAATGATGCCAACTGTAACTAAAAACTTGATAATTATAAATGTACTGGTATTTTTCGGTACAATCGTCGCTCAACGATACGGCTTAGACTTAACCAGCTACTTAGGATTGCATTTTTTCCTCGCAAGTGACTTCAACTTGGCGCAGCTCATCACTTATATGTTCATGCACGGCGGGTTCAGCCACATTTTCTTCAATATGTTCGCTGTTTTCATGTTCGGCCCTATTCTCGAACGAACCTGGGGACCTAAACGTTTCTTGTTTTACTATATCGCCTGCGGCATCGGTGCAGGACTCATCCAAGAAGGAGTGCAGTATATACAGTACGTGACGGAACTGAGCCGCTACACACAGGTAAACATCGGTACGGGGATTATCCCCATGGGCGAATATCTCAACATGATGACCACCGTAGGTGCTTCGGGAGCAGTCTACGCCATTTTGCTGGCGTTCGGCATGCTGTTTCCCGACAACCGCCTGTTTATCTTCCCGCTGCCCTTCCCCATCAAGGCGAAATTCTTCGTTATCGGGTATGCCGCAATCGAGTTGTGGGCGGGACTTGCCAACAGTGCCGGAGACAATGTGGCTCACTTCGCTCATTTGGGGGGAATGCTGTTCGGACTGATTCTGATTTTATACTGGAGAAAAAAAAGTAATGACCATGGGACATATTATAGCTGATTTAAAAGAGACATTCAGAAGAGGAACTATTTTCATCCAACTGATTTATATCAACGTCGGTATTTTCCTTATCGGCACGTTGGTCAGCATTTTTCTGCAATTATTCAATCTCAGTACGTTCGATATATTCGGCATTTTCGCACTGCCGGCTTCGTTTATCGGCTTCATCCGTCAGCCATGGTCGATAATCACTTATATGTTCATGCATGCGGGCATCCTGCATATCTTGTTCAATATGCTTTGGCTGTATTGGTTCGGAAGTCTGTTTCTCTACTTCTTCTCGGCAAAGCATCTGAGAGGGCTGTATGTATTGGGCGGCATCTGCGGCGGGCTACTGTATATGATTGCCTACAATGTATTTCCTTTTTTCACTTATCAAGTTGCAGGCGCCACGTTGGTCGGGGCATCGGCCTCCGTATTGGCCATCGTAGCAGCCACAGCCTATCGGGCACCCAATTATCAGGTACAGTTATTCCTATTCGGCGCTATCCGTCTCAAATATTTGGCGCTGATTGTAATCGGCATCGATGTGCTCTCCATTACGTCAAGCAATGCGGGTGGACATATAGCCCACTTAGGCGGTGCCCTTGCCGGACTTTGGTTTGCTGCAAGTCTGGACAAGGGGGTTGATTTGACAAGCTGGATCAACAAGGCTCTGGATGCCTTCACATCCCTGTTCCAAAAAGAGACATGGAAACGCAAGCCCAAGATGAAGGTACATTACGGTGGCAGCGCCACCGGCCGTGAGAGAGATTATGACTACAATGCCCGCCGAAAAGCACAATCGGAAGAGGTGGACCGCATCTTGGAAAAGCTGAAGAAATCCGGTTACGACAGTCTGACCACAGAAGAAAAGAAGAGCTTGTTTGACGCAAGCAAAAGATAAAAGGATGGAACATATTGGAAAATTTGTCGCATTTCTGATTTTAGCTGTCAATGCTTTCTTCGTAGGAACGTTGATACTAAGCGCTTACAGCCCTTATCTCAACCCGAAGGTAAATCCGCTGGCCTCCAGCCTGGGGCTTGCGTTTCCGATATTCTTGGCCATCAACTTATTGTTCCTGCTTCTTTGGATATTTATCAATTATCGCTATGCGTTGTTGCCAATCATCGGTCTCCTGATTTGCATTCCGCAGATACGGACTTATGTGCCTTTCAATTCCGCCACCAAAACTGTGCCCGAAGGAAGCATCAAGCTGCTGTCTTACAACGTGATGAGTTTTAGCAATCTGAAGAAAAAGGATGGAAAGAATCCGGTTCTGTCCTATCTGGCAAACAGTAATGCCGATATTATCTGCCTACAGGAATACAATACCACCGACAACAAGAAGTTTCTGACAGAGCAGGATGTAAGGAAAGCACTGAAAGCCTATCCTTACCGATCTATCCACCAACAAGGGAAAGGGGATGTGCAGCTTGCCTGCTTCTCCAAATTTCCCATACTTTCATCGCGCGCCATCAAGTATGAGAGCAGCTACAACGGTTCCATGAGATATGTGTTGAAAGTAAATAATGATACTATTACATTGATTAACAATCATCTGGAATCCAACAAGCTCACCAAGGAGGACAGGGGGATATACGAAGACATGATAAAAGATCCGAATGCCAAGAAGGTGAAGACCGGACTTCGGCAACTGGTCAAGAAGTTGGCGGAAGCATCGGCTATCCGTGCATCACAGGCGGATTCCGTGGCGAGGTACATTGCGGAAAGCAGCTACCCGACCATTATAGCATGCGGCGACTTCAACGACGGGTCTATCTCGTACACGCACCGCATCCTCACCCAAAGGCTGAACGATGCGTTCACCCAATCCGGCAAAGGATTGGGAATTTCTTACAACCAGAACAAGTTCTATTTCCGAATAGACAACATCCTGATAAGCCCGAATCTGAAAGCCTACAACTGCACCGTAGACCAGTCGATCAAAGCGTCGGACCATTATCCCATCTGGTGTTATATCAGCAAGCGATAAAAAACGATAAACTCTAATATAAGAACACTTATGACAATTAAAAAAACACTAACTATTTTAGCTATAAGTTGTATGATGTACTCCTGCGCTACAAAAACAGAAAGTAATCCTTTCTTCACCGAGTTTCAAACCGAGTATGGCGTCCCGCCTTTCGACAAGATTAAGCCGGAACACTATGAACCCGCTTTCCTGAAAGGTATAGAGGAGCAAAACCGAAATATAGAAGCTATCATCGAGAATACGGAGGTCGCCACATTCGAGAATACGATTGCAGCCTTGGACAATAGCGCACCTATCCTCGACCGCGTAAATGGCGTATTCTTCAACCTGACAGAGGCGGAAACGACCGATGCCCTTACCGAGCTTTCCATGAAGATGGCACCGGTTCTTTCGGAACATGACGATAACATCTCCCTGAATGAGCAACTTTACAAACGCGTGAATGACGTTTACCGGCAAAAAGATTCATTGAACCTGTCAACAGAGCAGCAACGCCTGTTGGACAAGACCTACAAAAGGTTTGTCCGCTCCGGTGCCGGACTCAGTGCGGAAAAGCAAGCACGGCTCCGCGAAATCAACAAGGAACTTTCTACACTCGGCATCGCTTTCAGCAACAACGTACTGAATGAGAATAATACGTTCCAACTTTTTGTTGACAAAGAAGAAGATTTGGCAGGACTGCCCGAATGGTTCCGCCAAAGTGCAGCCGAGGAGGCGAAAGCTGCCGGACAAGAAGGAAAATGGTTGTTTACCCTGCACAATGCCAGCCGTCTGCCTTTCTTGCAATACTCGGAGAACCGCCCGCTACGCGAACAAATGTACAAAGCTTATATCAACCGCGGCAACAACAATAATGAAAACGATAACAAGGAAAACATCCGTAAAATCGTCTCTCTCCGCCTTGAGAAAGCCAATCTGTTAGGTTTCGACAACTATGCCAACTTCGTCTTGGATGAGACTATGGCGAAGAACGACACGAATGTTATGGAACTTTTGAACAACCTTTGGAGCTATGCACTGCCGAAAGCGAAAGCAGAAGCCGCAGAGCTGCAAAAATTGATGGACAAGGAAGGCAAGGGCGAAAAGTTAGAGGCATGGGACTGGTGGTATTATACCGAAAAACTGCGGAAAGAAAAATACAATCTGTCTGAAGAGGATACAAAGCCTTACTTCAAACTGGAGAACGTGCGCGAGGGCGCATTTGCCGTAGCCAACAAATTATATGGCATCACTTTGAGCAAAATGGAAGGCATACCCACTTATCATCCCGACGTGGAAGTGTTTGAAGTAAAAGACTCCGACGGATCACAACTCGGTATCTTCTATGCTGACTATTTCCCGCGCGCCGGAAAAAGAGGCGGTGCATGGATGAGCAACTATCGCGAACAGCAGGGAGCTATCCGCCCGTTGATATGCAACGTTGGCAGCTTTACCAAACCGGTGGGCGACACGCCTTCCCTACTGACAATGGATGAGGTAGAGACGCTGTTCCACGAGTTCGGCCATGCCTTGCACGGCTTGCTGACAAAGTGTGAATATAAAGGAACGTCCGGCACCAATGTCGTACGTGATTTTGTAGAACTTCCTTCCCAAATCAACGAGCATTGGGCTACCGAACCGGAAGTGCTGAAGATGTACGCCAAACATTATCAGACGGGAGAAGTAATCCCCGATGAAATTATCGAAAAGATATTGAAGCAGAAAACATTCAATCAAGGATTTATGACCACGGAGCTGTTGGCTGCCGCCATCCTCGACATGAACCTGCACACCGTGACGGATGTAAAGAATATGGATATGCTTTCTTTCGAAAAAGATGCCATGGACAAGCTCGGACTTATCCCCGAAATTGCCCCCCGCTACCGCGTCACTTACTTCAACCATATCATCGGCGGATACGCAGCCGGATACTATAGTTACCTATGGGCAAATGTACTGGACAATGACGCTTTTGAGGCCTTTAAAGAACATGGAATCTTCGACAAGGAGACCGCCGATTTGTTCCGCTACAACATACTGGAGAAAGGGGATAGCGAAGACCCGATGGTGCTTTACAAAAAATTCCGCGGAGCAGAGCCGAGTCTGGAAGCTCTACTGAAAAACAGAGGAATGAAATAATTCTGCAAAAAAGCCCTCAAACATCAAATATTTGAGGGTTTGTTACATATAAATGTGAAAAAAAAACTATATTTGCAGCCTTGTATGCGGCAAAAAAACTTGTATACGGCAGAATTTAACTGAAAATTAAATTTAAAAAGTAATCATCATAAATTAAAAGTAAAATGCAAAACAAAGGATTTGTAAAGGTTTTTGCGGTATTACTCACGCTGGTATGCGTGTTCTACCTCTCCTTCTCCTTCGTAACACGCCATTATACCAGCAAGGCGAAAGAAATTGCGAACGGCGACCCGAAAGTAGAACAGGACTACCTCGACTCTCTCTCTAACGAGAAAGTCTGGCTGGGTAACTGGACGCTGAAAGATTGTCGTGAAATGGAGATTAGTTTAGGTTTGGACCTGAAGGGCGGTATGAACGTCATCCTTGAGGTTTCCGTACCGGATGTCATCAAAGCTTTGGCTGACAACAAACCTGATGAAGCGTTCAATAACGCATTGGCAACGGCAGCCCAACAGGCTATCAACAGCCAGGACGATGTTATCACACTGTTCATCAGAGAATATCACAAGACAGCTCCGGATGCAAAACTTTCCGAACTTTTCGCTACACAACAGTTGAAAGACAAAGTTAACCAGAAATCATCTGACGCCGATGTTGAAAAAGTACTGAGAGCCGAAATAAAAGCTGCTGTCGAGAACTCATTCAACGTACTCCGTACACGTATCGACCGTTTCGGTGTGGTTCAACCGAACATCCAAAGTCTGGAAGACAAAATGGGACGTATCATGGTGGAACTCCCGGGTATCAAAGAACCGGAACGTGTGAGAAAACTTCTCCAAGGTTCTGCCAACCTCGAATTTTGGGAGACTTATACGGCTAAGGAAGTTCTTCCCGCCATGCAATCTGCCGACGCTAAGTTGCGCACAGTATTGGCTGAAGAAACAACTGCCGATGCAGATACTGTCAAAGCTGCCGTTCTCACCGAAGCTACTCCGGTGGAGAATAAAGCCGTAAGTGCCGCCGACAGCCTTGCCGCCGCACTGAAAGGTGATGCAACAGCCGAAGACAAGTCTGCCGCAAACATGGAGGCATTAAAAAAGCAATATCCTTTGCTGTCAATCCTTCAGTTGAATTCCAGCGGACAGGGTTGCATTATCGGTTACGCCAACTACAAGGATACTGCCGACATCAACAAATACTTGGCTATGCCGGAAGTCAAAGCAGAGCTTCCGAAAGACCTTCGTCTGAAATGGGGCGTTTCTCCTTCCGAATTTGACAAGAAAGGTCAGACTTTCGAATTGTATGCCATCAAATCTACCGAACGCAACGGCAAAGCTCCGTTGGAAGGTGATGTAGTAACAGATGCCAAGGACGAATTCGACCAATACAGCAAACCGGCTGTAAGCATGACGATGAACTCTGACGGCGCACGTCGTTGGGCTCAGCTGACCAAACAGAACATCGGTCGTTCTATCGCCATCGTTCTTGATAACTATGTATATTCCGCACCGAACGTAAACTCTGAAATCACAGGCGGACGTTCACAGATTACCGGTCACTTTACACCGGAACAGGCGAAGGACTTGGCTAACGTATTGAAATCCGGTAAGATGCCGGCTCCGGCTCACATCGTGCAGGAAGATATCGTTGGTCCGTCATTAGGTCAGGAATCTATCAACGCAGGTATTTTCTCATTCGTTGTAGCTCTGATCTTGCTGATGATTTACATGTGCTCCATGTACGGTTTCATCCCGGGTATGGTTGCCAACGGTGCATTGTTCCTCAACTTCTTCTTCACATTAGGTATCCTTTCATCCTTCCAAGCCGCACTGACCATGTCCGGTATCGCCGGTATGGTGTTGTCATTAGGTATGGCAGTGGATGCAAACGTGCTTATCTATGAACGTACCAAAGAGGAGCTTCGCGCAGGTAAGGGTGTGAAGAAAGCACTTGCCGACGGTTATTCCAACGCATTCTCCGCTATCTTCGACTCCAACTTGACATCTATCATCACAGGTATCATCCTGTTCAACTTCGGTACCGGTCCGATTCGCGGTTTTGCTACGACATTGATTATCGGTATCCTCGTATCTTTCTTCACTGCCGTATTCATGACACGTATTGTTTACGAGCACTTCATGAACAAGGACAAGTGGCTGAACCTGACATTTACAACCGGTATCTCAAAGAACCTGATGACCAACACGCATTTCGACTTCATGGGAAGCAACAAGAAATCCATGATTATCGTCGGCGCTGTTCTTCTCATCTGCATCGGTTCATTTGCTATCCGCGGCTTAAGCCAGAGTATCGACTTCACCGGTGGACGTAACTTCAAGGTACAGTTTGAAAATCCTGTAGAACCGGAACAAGTTCGCGAATTGATCGCCAGCAAGTTCGGAGATGCCAATGTAAGTGTTATCGCTATCGGTACAGACAAGAAAACCGTACGTATCAGCACTAACTACCGTATCGAAGATCCGGGTAGCAACGTGGATTCGGAAATCGAAGCATATCTGTATGAAACTTTGAAGCCGGTGCTGACTCAGAACATCACATTGGAGACATTCATCGACCGTGACAATCACACAGGTGGTAGTATCATCAGTTCCCAGAAAGTAGGTCCGAGCATCGCAGACGACATCAAGACCGGTGCTATTTACTCAGTGATATTGGCATTGATCGCTATCGGTCTGTATATATTGCTCCGTTTCCGCAACATTGCCTACAGTATCGGTTCTATCGCTGCTTTGAGCTGTGACACCATTATGATTATCGGTGCTTATTCATTGTTCTGGGGTATCCTGCCGTTCTCTCTGGAAATCGATCAGACATTCATCGGTGCTATCCTGACGGCTATCGGTTACTCTATCAATGATAAGGTGGTAATCTTCGACCGTGTACGTGAATTCTTCGGACTGTATCCGAAACGCGATGTCCGTGTGTTGTTCAACGATTCTTTGAATACCACATTGGCACGTACCATCAATACTTCATTGAGTACATTGATCGTGTTACTGTGTATCTTCATCCTCGGTGGTGATTCTATCCGCAGCTTCGCATTCGCCATGATTCTCGGTGTTGTAATCGGTACATTGTCTTCACTGTTCATTGCATCTCCGATCGCATACAACATGATGAAGAACAAAAAAGCCATACCGGCCACAGAAGAATAACAATCTCTCCGAATAGAAAAAGCCTCTTCCGGATATTCGGAAGAGGCTTTTTCTATTGATTATTAAAACAAATAGAAGCTATAAGACATAAATCTTAAAAAGAAGCCTTTTGTAACACTTAAAACTTGATACAGCATGAAAGCCTACAAACACACCTCTCATAGATTCCCTTTTGTAGTAGCCCCGAGGGGAATCGAACCCCTATCTAAAGTTTAGGAAACTTCTATTCTATCCGTTGAACTACAAGGCCGTTTCAAATTTGTTTGCAAAGATAACGGTTTCTGTCGATTTAACAAGAATAAAAATACAGGTTCCTCTCGAACATCTTATTTTTTCTGCGTCAATAGGACAATAAAGCGCGTTTTATTTTGATAATTCGATTAACTTTACGACCTTTGTGTTCGCAAAATGAAAGTAAAAACAGTTTTTAATTTAAATATAGTAATTAAAGTTATGGCAGACGAAATGATGGTTAAAGAATTGGAGGAAGTCGTAGTACGTTTCTCCGGCGACTCCGGCGACGGCATGCAGCTGGCCGGCAACATCTTCTCGACCGTGTCGGCTACGATAGGCAATGACATCAGTACATTTCCCGACTATCCGGCAGACATCCGTGCACCGCAAGGTTCGCTAACCGGTGTTTCCGGTTTTCAGGTACATATCGGTGCGGAAAAAGTGTATACCCCGGGCGACAAATGTGATGTATTGGTAGCTATGAACGCCGCCGCATTGAAAACACAATATAAATTCGCGAAATCCACAGCCTGTATTATCATCGACACAGACGCTTTTCAAAAATCCGATTTAGATAAAGCGGCATTCACCACCGATAATCCTATTGAAGAAATGGGTATCAAGCAAGACGTGATTGCGGCACCTATCTCACAGATGGTAAAAGATTGTTTGGCGGATACGGGAATGGATAATAAGTCCATGCTGAAATGCCGCAATATGTTTGCCGTAGGACTGGTATGCTGGCTATTCAACCGCGATCTTAAGATAGCGGAAGACTTTATCCGCGAGAAATTCGCCAAAAAACCTGAAATAGCGGCAGCAAACATCAGAGTGGTTCATGCCGGATATGATTATGGGCACAACACACACGCATCCGTTGCACATACATACAAAATCGAAAGTAAAGCAGCCGTTCCCGGAAAATATATGGATATCACCGGAAATAAAGCGACCGCGTATGGATTCATCGCAGCCGCAGAGAAAGCCGGACTGAAATTATACTTAGGGTCTTACCCTATCACTCCTGCAACAGATGTGCTGCATGAGCTTTCAAAGCATAAATCATTGGGAGTGACCACCGTGCAATGTGAAGATGAGATTGCCGGTTGCGCTTCCGCTGTCGGCGCTTCATACGCCGGCGCACTTGCCGTTACTTCCACTTCCGGACCGGGTATCTGCTTGAAGTCAGAAGCTATGAACCTGGCTGTCATCATGGAACTTCCATTGGTTGTATTGGATGTACAACGCGGCGGTCCCGCTACCGGTTTGCCTACCAAATCGGAACAAACAGACCTACTGCAAGTCCTCTTCGGCCGTAACGGTGAAAGCCCGATGCCTGTCATTGCGGCGATATCACCTACAGACTGTTTTGATTCAGCCTATATGGCCGCCAAAATCGCTTTGGAGCACATGACTCCGGTTGTATTGCTGACAGACGCATTTGTCGCCAATGGTTCAGGCGCATGGAAATTGCCTAAATTGGCTGATTATCCCGCTATCAATCCTCCTTACGTACGTCCGGAAATGTCGGAAACTTGGACACCGTATCAACGTGACCCGCAAACCGGCGTTCGCTACTGGGCGATTCCGGGTACAGAAGGATTCACCCATATACTGGGAGGCCTTGAAAAGGATAACAAGACAGGAGCTATCTCAACTGATCCGGAAAACCACGACTTGATGACTCGGTTGCGCCAACAGAAAATCGCCAATATTGAGGTACCTGATGTAGAAGTTGAAGGCGACGAAAAAGATGCCGAATTGCTGATTGTAGGTTTCGGAGGTACTTACGGACATTTGCACGCTGCTATGGACGAGCTCCGCGCTAATGGTAAAAAAGTAGCATTAGCACATTTTAAATTCATCAATCCTCTTCCAAAAAACACGGCAGACGTGATGAAAAGATACAAGAAAGTGGTGGTGGCCGAACAAAATATGGGACAGTTTGCCGGGTATCTCCGTATGAAGGTGGACGGTTTCGTTCCTTATCAGTTCAACCAAGTGAAAGGACAGCCTTTTGTTGTCAACGAATTAGTCAATGCATTCACTGAGATTATCAACAAGTAAAATCAAAAAATTATGAGCGAATATACAGCTAAAGACTTTAAAAAAGGACAGCCACGCTGGTGTCCGGGATGTGGTGACCACTTTTTCCTGGCTTCGTTACACAAAGCTATGGCAGAAATCGGTGTCGCTCCATGGGATACGGCAGTAATTTCCGGTATCGGTTGTTCCAGCCGTCTTCCTCACTATATGAATACATACGGCATGAATACGATTCACGGTCGCGCTGCCGCCATCGCAACAGGATGCAAAGTCGCTAACCCCAAACTAACCGTATGGCAAATAAGCGGTGACGGTGACGGACTTGCTATCGGAGGTAACCATTTCATTCATGCCAACCGACGTAATATCGACATCAACATGATCTTGCTCAACAACCGTATCTATGGTCTGACTAAAGGACAATACTCACCAACTTCACCGCGTGGTTTTGTCAGTAAGTCTTCCCCTTACGGCACTGTAGAAGATCCGTTCAACCCGGCTGAACTATGCTTTGGCGCACGCGGACATTTCTTTGCCCGAGCTGTTGCCACAGACGCGTCCGGTACGATAGAGATATTGAAAGCCGCTTATAATCATAAAGGCACTGCTGTCTGCGAAATTTTACAAAACTGCGTCATCTTCAATGATGGTACACACAACTCCGTATACAACAAAGAAGGACGTGCCAAAAATGCAATTTATCTGGAACATGGCAAGCCAATGCTGTTCGGTGAGAACAAAGAATTTGGATTAATGCAAGAAGGATTCGGGCTGAAAGTTGTGAAACTGGGCGAGAACGGTATCACGGAAAAAGATATCCTGATACATGACGCACACTGTCTGGATAACACACTCCAGTTAAAACTGGCCTTGATGGAAGGTCCGGACTTCCCCATCGCACTCGGGGTTATCCGCGATGTAGACGCTCCGACTTATAATGATGCGGTAGAGGCACAAATCGAAGAAGTCAAGAGTAAAAAGAAATACCATAATTTCGAGGAGCTGTTGATGACTAATGATACTTGGGAAGTGAAGTAATTTACAGCCTAATAATCACCCCTGCTACAGACATCTGTGGCAGGGGTGATTTTTATATTTCAGGAGTTTCAATATTTTAGAAGTCGCTTACTCAAATAGCGCACCGGATACCACACGGAAAGGAAACCGACAGTCAGCACTGTCACAAAGACGAGTACTACATCCCCGACATGAACACTGACCGGATAGGCATCTACAACAAATGTACCGCTGCCCCCACCCAACGAAATCACACCGAATTTCTGCTGGATAAAACACAATATCAGTCCTAAGACAATGCCGGAGCCGGCACCGAAAAGTGAAATCAGCCGACCTTCAAATAAAAAGATACGTGCAATAAGCCTGTCGTCAGCCCCCAAGCAACGCAAGGTCGTGACATCATCCTGCTTGTCCAGAATCAGCATATAAAGAGAGCCAATCACATTGAAGCAGGCAATCATTAAGATAAAGGTAAGGAATAAATAGGAAATCAGTTTCTCTATTTCCATAATACGGAATACATCAGCCTGCTGCTGATAACGATTCTGAACCACAAAATCAGTCCCCAACATTTGCTCTATTCTATCTTGTACGGATGAAATATTCGCGTCCGGCTTCAGCTTCAACTCCATAGCAGAAACTTCTGTTGTATAATCCAGCAGTTGACGAAGGAAATCAAGAGAGGTCAGGATATACTTTCCATCGTATTCCTGCTGGTTTACGGCAAACACGACACCAGGAGAATAAAGATAATCACGGCTGAACGAACTCCCCGGATTTGCCATATTCACCTTGACATTCCGCTTGGGGAGATAGACCTGAAGAGGATCGACAAATTGCAGCCCCGTGCCTAATGTTGACACCAGTTCCACCCCCATCACCCCATAATTCACAATCGAATCGTGAAGAAGAAATTCACCTGTCCCATAGAGAATACTGTCAATGGCGGTCAGTTGTTCAAAGTTGTCCTCCACCCCTTTCAACACCACCATAGCCTGTCGGTCTTTGTACTGCACCATCGCATTCTCCTCAAGAGTTTCCGTAACCACATCAATTTCGGGCAACGCGCAGACTTCACGAATCCGTTTGTCCTGTCCGTCAAAGACTTTCCCTTCACGAACGGTAATCTTCAGTTGCGGGTCGAATGCCGTGAAGAAACTGGCCACCATATCCTGAAATCCGTTAAAAACGGAAAGCGTGCAAACCAACGCAAGCGTAGCAAAAGCCACTCCGCACACAGATATGCCGGATATGATATTAATCGCATTATGCTTCTTCTTCGAAAAAAGATAACGCCGAGCTATATAGAAGGGGAAATTCACCTCTGCTATGAGTTATTTCATTTCAGCAATGAATCAATCTTCTCGATATAATCCAACGAGTCGTCCACGAAGAATTTCAATTCAGGGATAATGCGCAACTGATGACGCACACGAGTGCCCAATTCATACCGAATGGATTTCATATTGTCATTGATATTCTTCACCATATCTTCTGCTTTCTCTGAAGGGAAAACGCTGAGGTATACACGGGCAATACTCATATCAGGACTGATACGTACTGCACTTACAGATACCAATACGCCCGGCATCGCTTTCGTTTGAAGCAGGAATATCTCACTCAGTTCCTTTTGCAACAGGCGAGAGATTTTGTTCTGTCTTGTTGTTTCCATAAGGCTATTTACTATTTTACGATTTACTGTTTACTACTTTTTTCTTATAATCGTTAACCCGTCACGCAAAGGCAATATCACTTTCTCCACTCGTTCGTCTTTCGCGACAAGATCATTGAAAGCCTTTATCCCGATAGTCTGAGTATCGGCATTACGAGGTTGCTCCAACACATGTCCGTCCCACAACGTATTATCAGCGATGATGTATCCGCCGTCGGAGAGATGTGCTAATGTCATTTCGTAATATTCAATATATTTACGCTTGTCACCGTCAATAAAAGCCAAATCAAAGACTATGCCCAAATCAGGGACAAGTTCTAAAGCATCGCCTATGTAAAAGCGAATTTTATCTACATACGGTGATTTCTCCAACCAAGGACGGGTAAAGTCCTCTTGCTCATCATTTATCTCGAACGTGTGCAGCATCCCACCGTCCTGCAGTCCTTCCGCCAGACAAAGAGCGGAGTATCCGCTATATGTTCCGATTTCCAATATCTGACGAGGCCGAATCATCTCTACAAACATCTTCAACATCCGTCCCTGCAGATGCCCGGAAGCCATACGCGGTCGGAGCAACTTCACATGCGTATCCCGATAAAGTGACTTCAAATAGTCACTTTCGGGATCGATATGTTGCAATATATATTCGTCGATAGATTCAGTCTCTTGCATAAAATCCGATTATTACAGATAACGGTTATTATTAGGCAACACGGTTTCTTCCGCATGCTTCAACGCATCCTCTACCACATTGATTTCGAGGAATGAAGTCTGCGTACCGGCCTTGCCGCTACTCAGATAACCCACCATATCGGTCGGCTGCAAACGACCTTCCTTCAACAAGCGGCGCAATGCAGCGAAATAATATTCCTGTCCGTTTGCCAACTCCGGCATATAGATAGCTTCCACTCCATAAGAAAGGGCCAGATGGCGCATTGTCTTTTCTTTATAGCAGATAGCCAATACCGGATATTTGCCACGGAAAGCAGCCAAGTTACGAGCGGTACGTCCGCTGTAACTGTCGGTAATGATGGCACGTATCTTCAACTTGGATGTAGCCTTCACAGCCTGCTTGGCAAGGAATGCCGTTACATCATTGCTGTTTTCATCCAACGGAATGCGAATGTCATTTTCTTCCAGCTTATCCTTTTCAGCCTGAGCAGCGATTTTTGTCATCGTTTTTACAGCTTCCACAGGATATTTGCCATAGGCGGTCTCACCGCTCAACATCAAAGCATCCGTACGATAATAAATCGCATTGGCAATATCGGTAACCTCAGCACGAGTCGGACGAGGATTGTTTATCATCGTATGAAGCATCTGTGTGGCAACGATTACCGGCTTCTTGGCAAGGATACACTTCCGAATCAGTATGCGTTGGATTCCCGGAATGCGCTCTTGCGGCACTTCAATACCCAAGTCACCGCGAGCCACCATAACGCCGTCAGCCACTTCAAGAATTTCGTCAATATTATCTACACCTTCCTGATTTTCGATTTTAGCGATAATCTTGATATCGCTGCCGTGAGCATCCAGAATCTCACGGATATCAAGCACATCCTGACGATTGCGCACAAATGAATGGGCAATAAAATCGATGTCCTTTTCGATGGCGTAAAGGATGTTATTGCGGTCTTTTTCCGTCAATGAAGGGAGATTGATGCGGACGCCCGGCACATTCACGCTCTTACGGCTTCCCAAAGTAGCCTCATTTTTCACTTCACAAAGCAGATAATCGGCAGTCTTGTCAACGACCTCCAACTCCAGGTCGCCATCGTCAATAAGAATCGTACCACCCACTTTCAGGTCATTTACAAAGTTGGGGTATGAAACGGCAATACATTCACGAGTGGTTTCAAGTTCCGGATTACCGACAATCTTCACTCTATCACCTATTTTATATGGAATCGGTTCGGCATTGGCTGTCGTACGAACCTCCGGTCCTTTCGTATCCATCAGAATCGCGATACGGTTGGACACCGCACGCACGTTAGCTATCAAAGCTTCGAATCCTTCACGGCTGGCATGCGCAGTGTTCATGCGCACCACATTCATTCCGGCTTCAAACAGCTGTCTTATAAAATCCACATCGCAGCGTCTATCCGAAATGGAAGCCACAATTTTAGTCTGTTTCAGTAACATAGTCCTTTTACCTATTTATATATTATACCTTTTTATCTTCTTTATCTTCCAACAATGCTTCCAAGGCCAACCGATATGAGTTCAGACCGAAACCGCAAATCACCCCCTTGCAAGCACACGCAATCATAGAGACATGCCGAAAAGCTTCCCGCTTATGGACATTGGAGATATGCACCTCAATCACCGGGGCTGTAACCGAACGAATGGCATCCTGCAAAGCAATGGAGGTATGCGTATATGCACCGGCATTCAGGATAATGCCATCCACATCAAATCCTACTTGCTGAATACAGTCTATCATTTCTCCCTCGATGTTCGATTGAAAGTAGTCGATCTCCACGTCAACGTATCTTTTGCGAAGCTCAGCTAAATAATCTTCAAATGTAACGCTTCCGTAGATGGAAGGTTCACGCTTACCCAGCAGATTAATATTGGGACCATTAATAATTTGTATCTTCATCGCGCAATCCTGTTTTTTTATACCTTTGTACTGTAAAGAATGTGCAAAGGTAGAAAAAAGAAATGGAAATCAACGAAAAAAAGAGAAAGAAGGAACAACAGGAGGTGATAATCAGGAAGTACCAGCAGTATCTCAAACTGGAAAAATCCTTATCCCCCAACACGCTGGATGCCTATCTCACGGATCTGGACAAACTGATGAGTTTTCTCACATTGGAAGGAATAGATATCTTGGATGTGTGTCTCGCAGACCTTCAGCGTTTTGCAGCAGGGCTACACGATATCGGCATCCATCCTCGCTCACAAGCCCGCATCTTGTCAGGCATCAAATCTTTCTTCCATTTTCTCGTCATGGCAGAGTATCTGGAAACCGATCCCTGCGAACTGTTGGAAAGCCCCAAATTAGGATTCAAGCTACCGGAAGTGCTGACAGTGGAAGAAATCGACCGGATTATAGCTACCGTCGACCGCAGTAAAGTGGAAGGACAACGAAACAGAGCCATACTGGAGACACTATACAGTTGCGGACTCCGCGTTTCAGAACTTGTCAACCTCAAATTGTCCGACCTCTACTTTGATGAGGGTTTTATCAAAGTGGAAGGAAAGGGAAGCAAACAACGCCTTGTTCCCATCTCACCACGAGCGATAAACGAGATAAAACTTTACATCATAGACCGCAATCAGATAGAAGTCAAGAAAGGATATGAAGATTTTGTATTCGTCAGTCAGCGGAGAGGCAAGGGACTCTCGCGGATTATGATTTTCCACATGATAAAAGAATTGGCACAAAAAGCCGGCATAACCAAAAACATCAGTCCGCACACTTTCCGCCACTCGTTTGCCACACATCTGCTGGAAGGCGGAGCCAATCTACGGGCCATCCAGTGCATGCTTGGGCATGAATCTATTGCTACAACAGAAATTTACACTCATATCGACCGCAATATGCTTCGCAGTGAGATTATAGAACATCATCCCCGAAATATTAAGTATCGGAAAGAAAAAGAGTCACTATTTCATTAAATTATGATAAAATCGACCTCCTATCTATATATTTATATTAAGAATTAATATCTTTGCGTTACTTTTTCTGTGCGATATAGAAAGAGTTTTGTGAATAGACGATATTTCAATTACAAACATTTAATTTATACCTAAAATGACTAAGAAGTTGTACTTGCCTTTACTCATGGCAATGGTTGTTGCATTATTCTCTTCTTGCAACAAAAAAATGGGTCCTCTGTCATCGGATTACTTTACTGTAACTCCGCAAGTGTTGGAAGCAGTAGGTGGTAAAGTTCCTGCTACCATCAATGGTAAATTCCCTGAAAAGTATTTCAACAAGAAAGCGGTAGTAGAAGTTACTCCGGTTTTGAAATGGAATGGCGGTGAAGCTAAAGGTCAACCGGCTACATTCCAAGGTGAAAAAGTAGAAGGTAACAACCAGTCTATCTCTTACAAGATGGGTGGTAGCTACACTATGAAAACTTCTTTCGACTATGTTCCTGAAATGGCTAAGTCTGAATTGTACCTCGAATTCAAAGCTACTATCGGTAAGAAAGTGGTTACTATCCCTGCCGTAAAAATTGCTGACGGTGTAATCTCTACTTCCGAATTGGTAAACAATACATTAGGAAACGCTAACCCTGCATTGGGCGAAGATGCTTTCCAACGTATCATCAAAGAAAAGCACGATGCTAACATCATGTTCTTGATCCAACAGGCTAACATCCGTTCCAGCGAGTTGAAGACTGCTAAAGAATTCAACAAAGAAGTAGCTGAAGTAAACGAAGCTGCCAACAAGAAGATCAGCAACATCGAAGTATCTGCATACGCTTCTCCTGATGGTGGTGTAAGCTTGAACACTACTCTTGCAGAGAACCGTGAGAACAACACTACTAAGATGTTGAACAAAGACCTGAAGAAAGCAAAAATCGATGCTCCGGTTGATGCTAAATATACTGCACAGGACTGGGAAGGTTTCCAAGAATTGGTTTCTAAATCCAACATCCAAGACAAAGAGTTGATCCTCCGCGTATTGTCAATGTATCAAGATCCTGCACAGAGAGAACAAGAAATCAAAAACATCTCTTCTGTTTACAAGACTTTGGCTGACGAAATCCTTCCGCAGTTGCGTCGTTCTCGTTTGACTTTGAACTACGAAATCATCGGTAAGTCTGACGAAGAAATCTCTAATCTGGCTTCTTCCAATCCTTCTGAACTGAACATCGAAGAGTTGCTGTACGCTGCTACACTGACTAACGATCCTGCAAAACAGGAAGCTATCTATACTCAGGCTACAAAACAATTCCCGAACGATTACCGTGCTTACAACAACTTGGGTAAATTGGCTTACCAAGCAGGTAACTTCGACAAAGCTGAATCTTACTTCAAGAAAGCTGCCAGCGTAAACGCTACTCCTGAGGTTAACATGAACTTAGGTTTGATCGCCTTGATGAAGGGTGACAAAGCCGGTGCAGAAGCTGCATTCGGTAAAGCTGCCGGAACTAAAAAACTTGGCGAATCTATGGGTAACCTGTACATCGCTCAAGGTCAATATGAAAGAGCAGTTAACTCATTCGGTGACGCTAAGACTAACAGTGCTGCTTTGGCTCAGATCCTTGCTAAGGACTACAACAAAGCTAAAAACACTTTGGCTAACGTAGAAAGACCGGATGCTTACACTGACTACCTGATGGCAGTTTTGGGTGCAAGAACTAACAATGCTTCTATGGTAACAAGCAGCTTGAAGAGCGCAGTTGCTAAAGATTCTTCATTAGCTAAGAAAGCAG
Organism: uncultured Bacteroides sp.; assembly: GCA_934716785.1. Lineage (GTDB taxonomy): Bacteria > Bacteroidota > Bacteroidia > Bacteroidales > Bacteroidaceae > Bacteroides. The sequence continues at coordinate 59,524 of CAKUYM010000001.1, forward strand.
CTACTGACTTGGAATTTGCAAAATACTTCACAAGTGCAGATTTCATGAGCATCGTTAAATAATAGAATCACTACTCTATTAAATATTAGAATTGCCCGTCATTTGTACAATGGCGGGCAATTTTTTATCTGTGAAGAAGGCATTGTGGCCGATTAATAATAAAATACTCTAAAGAAAAACTCTTTGTTGCCTACAAAACAGTATATTCGTAGCCATAGAGCAAATATATGAAAAAGCACAATGGTTTCTGTTACTGTTTATTAATCGGCTGTCTTATTATCATGGGCAGTTGCCAGTCCAAACCCTCATTGCTGCTGAAAGAAGCCCTGAAAATGGAAAAAGTTTCAACTGACAGCATCTTTTTCTACTTACAGCAAATAACACATCCCCATAAATTATCGCTCCCAGAACAAGGAGACTATTACCTGCTATCCTACAAAGCAACATTATGGAAAACCGGGCTTCCTAATGATTCATTGCTCCGAAATGCACTTTTGTGTTATAAGCAAAGCAGTCTACCGGCAAAATGGCTTCAAGCACAGATAGAGCAAAGCGCCGCCTACCTATATCAGAATCTACCCGATTCAACATTGCTATCAACCGGAAAAATACTAAAGAGATATCAGTTGAATGACACATTAAAGAGCCGCATATACGGACTACGGAGAGCGGCGTTTTACAGAAAACAAGAGTACACCCAAGCCCTTGCAATGGCAGACAGCAGCAGGCAGCTAACCCGTAGGAAGAAAGACACGCTCGCTTACTTTACTACAAGCCAACTATATCTGCAAATCATAGAGACAATGCAGCAATATGAGAAATATGTCCAAGGATACCAAGAGCTTATAGAAGAACTTAAAGACTCTCCGAACCATCAGTCGCTTATTTATTATGCATTCGAGAACCTGCTGAATACCAGTTTGGAAAGGAAAGACTATCAGCAGGCACAGAAGTATCTCCAACTGTTATCCAACGAACGTCGCAGCCGATATGAAGTTCCTCATTATCTATTGCTCCGCGGAAGAACACACGACGCCCTGAACCAAGCAGATTCTGCCAAATATTACTACCAACAAGCGGCAGCCTCAACTTCCGCAACGATTGCCATGGAAGCAAATGTCCTTTTATTCGATCTGATAAATAAAGAAGATTATCCGGAGCAGGCCTTTTACTGCAAACAAAAAGGGAATACGATAAAGCATAACATACTGAGCAATATCAATTCAGAAATACAAAGAAAAGAATTTAATGAACTCAAACTGCAAAATGAGTTATACCAACTTCATTTTCAGCAACAGAAACACGAACTATGGATGCTCGGTATCATCACAGCCTTACTGAGTATAGGATTCATTGCATTCTTCTTTTACCAAAAAGAGAAAAAAGAAAGACTGCAACAAGAAAATCTATTGCTACATAAAGAAGCGGAGTTAAGCGGATTGAGAGAAAAAGAAATCCGTCAAAGAAACAAAGAAGCGGAGTTACGTGAAGCCCTTTTCAGAAGAATATCATTTTTTCATAAATTGCCTTCCCTCCACGCTGATGACAAACCGGATGAATCTGCCACCAACAGTAAGATAACGGTAACAAACGCAGAGTGGGCAGAAGTCATTTCTGCCGTAAACGACGCCTTTGACAACTTTGTAGTTCGTTTGCGACAGGCCTACCCCTCCTTGGGAGAAAAAGAAATCGGTTTCTGCTGTCTCGTCAAAACCAATGTCAACTTACAAGATCTGTCCGATATCTACTGCGTCAGCAAAGCAGCCATCACCAAACGAAAATATCGAATCAAGACCGACAAGTTAGGAATTACTGATGAAAACATAAGTCTCGACAGTTTTCTCAAAGCATTTTAGCGAAAGCACTTTAGCAAAAGTATTTTACGAAAGTATTTGATTTACGATTAGTCCAACCGAATTTCTATTTTTGTCCGCCTCACGAAAAGAAGGATATCCATTTATTTAACTAACAATCAATATTATAAGCATCACTTCCAACATTATTCTTGTCCGCCTGTTTTTTTGTTTTTCTATTTGTTTCAGCCTACTTTTGCCCCAGACTCAATCAGAAGAACAATACTAACTAATATATAATCAGTATGAAAAACAGAAGTATTATTTTCGGTTTATGCGTTTGTTGCTTATTGACCGTTTTTGCTTTCACTGACAACAGCAAAGCAACAAAAGATCCGCTGGCCCTCTCGCCTGTCGTAGCCAAAAGCGTCACAACACCTACAGGTACATTGATTTCCTGCAATCTAAGAAGTCTGAAAGACACGGTAGACATTCCCCTCAGCTACCTGACGGAAGAACTTCAAATAGTACAGTTAGACAACCGAGATGAGGCGTTGGTGGGAGGCTGGATACGCACCACCATTAGTGACAACTACATCTTGGTGAGTAACAACAAACAGACTCCCTACAAACTTTTCACTCGCAACGGCAAATATATCACCAACATCGGAGCCTACGGACAAGGGCCGAACGAATATGGCAATACGTATGCCGAGCAACTGGACGAAGCCCACAACCGTATCTACATCCTACCCTGGCAGAGTGACAAACTGCTTGTATTCGATTTGAAGGGAAATCCACAAGCCCCCATCCCGTTATGCCTGCGTGTTCCTAAAGGGCAATTCAGAGTCGATGCGGAGAAATCGGAAGTCACAGTGACAGTACTGCCATTCCAAGGCTGGCCGGCAGTAGTGTGGACACAGGATTTTAACGGCAAACGCAAAAACTTTGTCGCTCCTGCCCATCTGACCGTTCCACGAGACTTCAGCAACGAAGTATTCATGGGCAACAATACCTCCGATTACGGCGTCATGCTAATGGTTATCATGCCCACCCCGCGAATAGACAGCCTATACCACTACAACAATGCCCAAAATCGTCTGGAAGCCCGTTTCACCGCCGAATATCCCAACAACGACAAAATTCCATGGCATGGCTATTCCGAATATCCGCGCCATTTTATAGGTGACGTGGCTTTCCCGGTACAAACGTCCCAAAACACATGGGGAAGTACTAAACCTGCCCAATATATTGTAGACAAGAAGACACTGCACGGCAGCTATTTCCACCTGTACAATGACTTTTTAGGAACAAAGAAGATGCAGATAGGACCGTCTTTCGGCAATGGATACTACATAGCCAATATGGAACCGTCACAATTAAAAAAAACCTTAGAGAAAGAACTGACAAGAAAAGACCTTCCGGATGCAGCACGAAAACGTGCGCAAGCATTAGTGAAATCATTAAACGAAGATGACAACAATGTTGTTCTCTTCGCTAAAATGAAGAAATGAGTCCATTTTAAAAAGTAAGCTTTTCTGTTCGATATATCTTGCTCTTTCCCGAAATCCTGTTAGTGCCGTTTCACAAATTGGTTCTTCTACCAGTTTCGGGAAAGTGTTCTCTCAACAATTTTGAAATCTTATCTGTCAGTCTTTCTATCTCCTGCCGTTTGGGCATATCGTCTCTCGCAAGTGTCATTTGTATATTGTAAACAGGTGTATCATTGATTGTCACATCATGAGAATAACTGAGCGATTTCTTCCGGCACCACTTAAACTCAAATTGTACCAAGGTGTCGCATACCATCTTTCCAGCATCGTTTGCGATAGAGTCGGTAGGTATGTAGGGGGCATTGCCGTAATCATAAACGACAGAGCCGTTCTTGAGAGCCTTAACATGCGCAATGACTTTAGGGGTTGGCAGATATGTTAATTTCACTTCCATTCGGTCAGTATATTGATAGTCATATGCCGTAAGATGATTTTCTACAACTTGGCAAAGGCTGTCTTGCAGTTGATGGTCGATGTCGTTATCCACTCTGTATTTATTATTACAAATGTCATAGAGGGTATAATACCCATTTCGCCTCAATTCCAGCTCGCCAAACCAATGCCTTGGCGTGTGATAGGCAAACGAATCGTATACCGGCTCAACCAACAATCCGTATCGCCCACGTAATCCAATTTTTCCTTTTTCTTTGTCCGCAACGTAAAAGATACCAGGATAACAGTCATCAAGAGTATAATAAGCAGTTCTTCCTACGTTGAAGCAGATGTATTGATTGTTGCCTATGGCTAAGCTGGGTAGCAATATACCTAAATAAAGGGTTGATACACCTGCAAGCAGCAATTTCTTTTTACTCCGATAGAAATCGCTGCAAACATATGCGACAAGGCAAAGACTGATGCCAAGCATCATCATGCGTAATAGTCCGGTATGGCTTTGCGAAAAAAAGAATATCATCATGGCTATAGCCAATATCCATGACCTACCATTCATCACATCATAATGCCTGTTTAGTAGATATAGACTGAGTATCGGGGCTACGATACAAGCAAACAGACACAGCCTCGCATCCATGACAAGCCCGACATACAAAGTGCCGATTGTTATTAATAACAGGAGACAGAATGTCTTTGCTCTTTTGTCTGTCCAAAGCAACTTGCCCCATGCCTCCTGCCATGTCAAGGTATCAGTCAAACTCCCTTTGCGAAAAGCATTAATGACACATATTACTAAGGGAACCACCCACAACCAAACTCCTACTGCTATGGTAAGCCCCATAAACCACCGTTTGTCAAAGTTGAGTCCCAACATGGGGAACGCTTTAGAGGTAAGCTCGGTAATTTTTGCGGTTATATCTGTACAAACGACAAAGGCTGTCATACCAACGAATAGTAATCCTGACATCCATGACTTTTTCTCACCAAAGTAGAGTGTAAACGAAAGCAATATACGCGACAGCACAAGCAATGCCACAATCCACGTTGCAGGACCGCCAAACCAAGCGGTCCTACTTCCTAACACAGCTATTATCCACAAAGAACATATAGCCAAATCAAAGCTAAACAGTTCCTTTCTCATTTTCTTCCTCCTCATCAAAAGCTTCATCAGCCATACTTGCATATGTGTTGTGCCGTTTCTCTGCCGACATAGAATCTACACATCCTTTTGCTTCCATCCTAAATGATGCAAGGTGTGAGAAGAAATTCATGCGCGTATTGGCGTCCTTTTTCATTGAAGCACGTGTGCCTTCATCGCTATATGCAAAGTTGCGCGAGTTGCGGATAGACAGTTTCATAGCCACTTCCACTGAGTCTTGGTTGGCACCCATATAGGTGAAGGTCCATCCCTCGCCACGCAAGCGCTCCACAAGTTCCTTGACGGTCTTGCCGCTATACTCATGAGACGCATTTTCCAGACCGTCGGTAATGATGGTCACTACCACCACCGAGTCTTCAATTTCCTTGACATACTTGCGCATGGCGGTGAGCGTAATGCCCATAGCGTCATACAGCGGTGTGGTGCAGCAGGGCTGATAGTCTTCCATTTTCAACGGATTGGCTTCTGCCACCGGCGTCTTATCAAACACATGCTTGATCTCACAGTTGCAGAATGTCACCAACGACACAAAATGGTCTTGTGTTTCGGCGAACTTCTCCTGCGCTTTCTTGATACCTGCCAGAGTCTCGTTGAAACCTTCCACGGCTGCTTGGCGGATACACTCCATCGAACCGCTACGGTCGAGAATAATTACATTGAAGATCTGCGTCTTCTTCATTTCGTTCTTGTCTTTTATTTCTTCCATTGTTTCATTTTCAAATAGATCAGTCTTTAAACCAGTCGAACCCATTTTGATATTTGCACGATAAACGTCATGTGCATCTATTTCATCGCCAATAAACGAACTTGTTATTTGTGGCAACTTTTCTTGTGTCCGCAATGTTTGCAATATGCCTGCTGCCAAACCTCTCCATTAGTTATAGGAGAAAATCCTGTACAGTCGCAACCTACAGTACCTGTGCAATGCTTTCCTTGTACAGCTACATGGGTAGCAAAGATAGCATGACTATGAACACAACTACCATCTTTGTGAGTATTAGCTAACACTGTTACTGAACCCACCATTGCAATCATAATTGCAGAAACGAAAAACATCTTCTTCATTATAATATACCCTGATATGTGTCGGGCGCAACTTCTAATTATTATCATTGTTCCTTTGTCTATTTATGAGTGACAGTCAAAAGATGTAACCCCGTTAGAAAATTATTTTATCAAAATTCCCTTACTTTGATAGCTAACCATTTCCTCAACTTTTGCAATACAACAGATTAGACACAGAAGAAATAGATTCCCTTCCGAAAAATAAAAAAGGGGTTGAATGCTATTTTGAGCCAGCCACTTCTTTTTTTTTACCCATAAAAACCGTACTTTCGCAGAAAAGAAATCAAAGCAATGAAACAGCTCAGCATTTTAGTCCTCATAACCATCTGCTTATTCGGTTGCAGCAAGACTGATCCCAAAGGGGTGAGCATAACCGGAGAGATCAAAGGATTAGGCACAGATACACTTTATCTATATGGAATGGACGAGATACTCGACCGTGTAGATACCATTTTTGCCAAGGACGACAAATTCTCATATTCGGCCCCGATAGATACCATCACCTCTGCTTTTCTGCTCATCAAGAATCAGACTGAATACCCCATATTCCTTGATAAAGGAAACAAAATCAAGATAAAAGGTGATATCAGCAACCCGGAATTCCTGACGATTGACGGGAATATATATAATGAAGAGTTTACTGCTTTTCAGAAGGAGTTGAACGGCTTGAATGAACCATCTGAACAAGCTATGGAACAAAAGGCGGAAGAGTTCATACGACAGCATCACTCCTCCTTTGTCAGCCTCTACTTGTTGGACAAATACTTTGTAAGGAAAGAATCTCCCGATTTCAATAAGATAAAGAAGCTGGTTGAGGTCATGGCAGGTATCTTACAAGACAAACTCTATATTGAACGGCTGAACGAAAGCATCTCGCAGGCCGAAAAGACTGAAATCGGCAAATATGCGCCGTTCTTCAGCCTTCCCAACGCGAAAGGAGCAAAGATAACCCGCTCTTCCGAAGATTTTAGGAAAAAGAATCTGCTGATCAACTTCTGGGCTTCTTGGAATGATAGCATTTCCAATCGTCATTGTAACAGCGAATTGAGAGCCCTTTATGCAAAATATAAAAAGAATAAATATATAGCCATGCTGGGCATCTCTCTCGATATGGACAAGGAGCAGTGGGAAGAAGCCATCAAGCGCGACACACTAAATTGGGAGCAGGTATGCGACTTCGGCGGACTAAGCTCTGAAGTTGCCAAACTATATTCCGTCAAGCAACTGCCCGCCAACATTCTTTTGTCGGCAGAGGGCAAGATTCTCGCCAAGAACCTCACAGGAGAAGAGCTGAAGAAGAAAATCGAGGAAGTCGTCTCCGCAGCAGAAGAGAAAGAAAGACAAGACAACAAAAAGAAAAGATAACCAATAAATCAAACGTGCTAATAAAAGTATTCGGAGCGGCTGTTCAAGGCATTGATGCAACACTCATCACAATCGAAGTAAACAGCTCGCGCGGCTGTATGTTCTATCTCGTCGGCCTTCCGGATTCAGCGGTCAAGGAAAGTCACCAACGTATCATTTCCGCACTGCAAGTCAATGGTTACAAGATGCCGACCAGTAACATAGTGGTCAACATGGCACCGGCAGATATCCGCAAGGAAGGTTCGGCCTACGACCTGCCGCTCGCCATCGGTCTGTTGGGTGCAAGCGGTACAATATCATCCGACAAATTCTCGCGCTACCTGCTAATGGGTGAACTAAGTCTCGACGGAAGCATACAGCCCGTCAAGGGAGCGCTTCCTATTGCCATCAAGGCGCGTGAGGACGGTTTTGAAGGGTTGATCATTCCGCAACAGAATGCTCGGGAAGCCGCAGTCGTCAATCAGTTAAAGGTTTACGGAGTCGCCAATATTAAAGAAGTTGTCGAATTCTTCAATAGCGAACGGGAGTTGGAACCGGTCATTGTCAACACACGGGAAGAGTTCTATGCCCGACAAAGCAATTTTGAATTCGACTTTGAGGATGTAAAAGGACAGGAAAACGTAAAAAGGGCATTGGAAGTGGCAGCGGCGGGCGGACACAACCTCATTATGGTAGGCGCCCCGGGAAGCGGCAAGTCGATGATGGCGAAACGGCTGCCATCCATCCTTCCCCCACTCTCTTTGGGAGAAAGTCTCGAAACGACCAAGATACACTCTGTGGCCGGGAAGCTGAACAAGAATTCTTCTCTGATAACCCTGCGTCCATTCCAATCGCCTCATCATACTATCTCACAGGCTGCAATGGTGGGAGGAGGCAGTTTTCCCCAGCCGGGGGAAATCAGTCTGGCTCACAACGGGGTATTGTTTCTTGACGAACTGCCCGAATTCACCAGAAGTGTGCTCGAAGTGCTACGTCAGCCGTTAGAAGACAGGCGAATCACGATCTCCCGCGTAAAAAGCAGTATAGATTTTCCAGCCAGCCTCACATTAGTGGCATCCATGAATCCTTGCCCCTGCGGTTACTATAATCATCCGACTAAGGCATGCGTGTGTAGTCCCGGGCAGGTGCAGAAATACTTAAATAAAATCTCCGGTCCTTTGCTTGACAGGATTGATATACTACCGATGACTATATAATCTTATTTTTATTTCATTTTAAGATTTATAAAAATAAACTTCACAAGATGTCTATTAATACTTGAAAAGGCTATTTGAGGCACTTTATATTACCATTTTATATAACGAACAACAATTAACAGGAATGTGGAAAACTAACCAGTAAAAGCATCTATGATACCATAAAAAAAGAGATAACCTCCAATCCTGCTTATCTCTTTTTAATTTGATTATTAGATAATTTTATTCTCTTTACCAAGTCAAGCTAAAATAACTTTATAATAGTTCGATCTCTTCTTTAGTTAACCCTGTAGCCTGTGAAATTACATCAATAGCTATTCCTAACTTTTTAAAATTACGAGCATTCTCTCTTTTTTCTTCTTCTCTTCCTTCTTCCCTTCCTTCTTCCCTTCCTTTCTTTTCCGCCGTAGATATAACACTATACCAGTCACGGAAATTTTTCAAACTGTCCCAATATTCACTCAGTTCAGTCTTAGTAAACTTAGCAATTTCCGCAGTTTCAAAGAGGCGGTCAAAAACTCTGTTCTGTAATGCTCTCGGACGTTCAAGCAAAGAAGCCAGATTGCGTATGACAAACAGCCACTTGTCAAACATACTATCCAACTCATCCTCAGTCTTATTAAATTTAGGCATTTCGAGGTAAACGAAGGTAAGTTTATCATAGAAAACCTTGTGCGTATAAAGGTCTACAAGCTTCACCTCATGATGAAAATACTCCTCATCAGAATTGTCAAAAGAGAAATTCAGAATACCCACTACATAGACAGCCTTCAACTCATAATCCCATTCCCCACGTTTGGCCTGCTCACGAATAGGAAAAGTAGAATAAAAGACACTACGGTCTTTGAAGAACTGCTGCTCGCCACGCTGCATCTCAACCAGAAACTTCTCTCCCTTCTCATTCTCACAATACACATCAAATACAGCCCGACGGTCATATTCCTGTGTTCCAAGATGTTCTGCATTAAGGTAAGTTACATCCTTGATTACTTCCTCCTTGAATAAGAGTGCATTTAAAAAGCTAATTAACAGCTCCTTATTCATAGCTGTTCCAAAAAGCAGTTTAAATCCAAAATCGGTATATGGATTTACGTATTTATCCTGAATTCCTTCTGTTCCCATGTGCTTTCTATTTTTATAATTTCAAAATCAAATCGCGGAAATGCCCTATTGTATAACCAACAACATGAGAGACTGTTTAAAATGCCTCAATAAACCTTCCCGACACTTATGTACAAAAGTAGCAATAATCAGGTAAAAATCAAGCAGAAAGAGACTATTTTAACAGAGAAATAAAAAGTAACCGGGATTATTCCTTTATTGTATATAACTCTGATATTTCCAATTCATATGACTTCAGTGATCATACAGGTCATTCTTTTAGCCCTTCTAGCTTCCCCTCATTATCAAGATATAATATCAGGCTGTTTTTCTCCCTCTCTCACCCCCTCAAACTCTTATAGATGAGAATAAATTGAAGCACGGAGATTGCACCAGTACTAAATGGTGCACATAAGCTTCAAACAAGATTAAACAATTTCCGGGTTGATCCCAATACTTAGAAGATCATTGGGAGATTCAATTCGAAGGATAGCAGCGATACCAGTAATTATCACAGCTACAGTCTGGGTAATGAAAGTATGACAGTCTATCAAAGAGTCAAGTCAGGACGAAGAGTCTTGATAACGGCTCTTTATTTTTTTCTTCTCCTTCCCTCTTCACCTTAAACCCTTATATATGACAAGAATAAGAATAAAAGACAAGAGAAAAAGAACATATTATTAACTAACAATTAAAATCAAGAGAAAATGAAACATTTAATGAAAGGAATCAGAATCGCAGCATACATTGCTGAGATCATCGTGGCAGGTTCAACTATTGTAGAACTTGTAGAGAAGTATGGTGGCAGGAGTAAACGTAAACCTGCTGCAAGTAAAGTTGATACAGGCAATGTAGCAACTGAAAACCCATAGAAACGTCTAGTGAATGGATTATGATAAGGCACAGGACGTAATTATAACCATCCTTGAGGTAACCACATCCATACTCAAGGGAATCAAGAAGCTAAGAGGAATATTTGTAAAAGCAAAGAAATGAACCTCTTGGCTTTTTCTTTTATCGGATTTTATTAACCAATTAAAAACTATAAAAATATGGAAACAACCAATTTATTATTACCATCCACAAGGGTGGCAAGAACCAACGAATGGAAAAGAGAAGCGGAAAATGCAGTACTCATCACGGAGCAGACACACAAACGCTCACCATTTATCGAAGCCAACACAACGGAGGTGACTTTGGAACACCTCCGAAACGACTGTATCATACCGACTTTCGCCAAGGATAACGAGGTATGCATATCCCACCCGAGTTTCATCGAATCCGTCTATGAAGCGACCAGAGACTTTTATCACGGGGAAACGGTTTGCAGCCCGGAGATAAGAACCTCCCATATTGTCAGAGGGCGTATCCCGGAAGCGATCAACAAAAGAGTGGACCAGCTGCTGGAATCTGACAAGACTATGTACTACGAGCGCATGATCTTCAATATCGAGATCCCCAGTGTATGCGAGGAGGTAAACGGAAACCGCCTGAACCTGTGTATCACCGGTTGCAAGAGCTACGCCAGGGATAACCTGAGCGGAAAGATGACAGCCCAGAGATTCAATCTGGCAATCGGGTTCCTGAACCTGGCCTGTACTAATCAATGCCTGTCAACAGACGGGTATAAGGAAGAAATACGGGCAACCAGTGCGAGGGATCTGTACCAATCCACACTGGACCTGTTCAGTCAATACAACGTAGCCAGACATATTCACCTGATGCAATCGTTGGGTGATACCATGCTGAGTGAACACCGGTTCTGCCAGATTCTGGGGAGAATGAGACTGTATAACTATCTCCCACAGGCGCAACAGAGAGAACTGCCACGGTTGCTAATAACCGACAGTCAGATCAATAACGTGGCCAGGGCATATATCCATGACGACAACTTTGCCGGAAATAACGGTGAACTGAGTATGTGGAAATTCTATAACCTGATCACCGGAGCCAACAAGAGCAGTTATCTGGATACATTCCTGGGCCGTAGTGTAAACGCTACGGAAGTATCGGTAGGACTGACAGAGGCACTGAACGGAAGGGACATGGCATATTCCTGGTTCATCGAATGACCGGGAGAGTGTGATTGATACGATTAATATCCGAAGAGGGTATCACCAATGAGAGAAACGGTGGTATCCTCTTTTTTTGTTTAATAACCATTTAAAATTAAAGATTATGATGACGATATTTACAAGGGATTATTCCCACAGATTGAGACATTCCAAGAAGAAACAGGATAATAATGCAGTAAAAACAGAGACAATCGGAAACACAGCCGAAGTTGCCCGATTTGATAAGTGGTTCGCATCCTCTTATACGGGATTAAGGGAAAAGATCCGTTTTTTCTCTATAGTGGATGAGGATAACTTCCATAACACCTATCTTTTTATAAGAGAAAAGATAATGGGCGGCGAAGAAAGGATAGAAAACCTGGAAGCCTATTTCTTCAGGTGCTACCGGTATAAAGCGATGACGGAGATGAGAAATGAAAACCGTTACGTTCATCCCGAAGACGATTTCTTCTATAGATTCAGCCAGGAGGAGACAGAGCCATACCTTTGGGGCCTGAACCGTTGTGAAAGACTGGCCGGGGACGTATTAAGATATATCAGGAGCAGGTTCTCCCGGCAGGAGTACAGGATGTTCATGCTACGTTACTACAGGCAGCAGTGCTCACTCAAGGTTCTCTCCGAATGCACGGGACTGCCGCTTTCCGAGGTCATGAAGAAAACCAGACGGATGCTGGAATCATTGAGGTCCAACAGCTACTTCATGGAACGGTGTGAGAGGCTTTATGTGTATGAATAATAACGGAAAGGAGGTAAAAATGAAACTATTCATATATAACAGAGAAAAATGCATGCTGAGTGTGGCACAGGAAGGACAGAGAAGTATCCGGATGGACAGAAACGGATGCATATTCCTAAGCGGTGCGCTTGTTCAGGAATTAGGATTACAGGCAGGAAGCATGGCTGTACTGGTCGGTGACGAAGACGATCCCAGGCAATGGTTCCTGTGTATTGTAGATGATGAAGGCGGTTTTCCGGTAAGACTGAAAAAGAGAAAACGGTATAACAGCAAGGGAATGCCGGAAGAATACTGTTACGGGGCTGTTTTCAATTGCAGCTATCTATGCCATAAGATTCTGGATAACGTTGGTGCGGACAAGTCGGCTACCTTTATGCTGGCTACGACACCGGTGGAAATGGACGGGCTGAAGTTATACAAGATACTTACGTCAAATCCCATTACCAGGCCTGACAGGAAATATGTCAGAAAGAAGGACAGAACACAAATGGAAGTATGAGAAATCTGCACTTATATGAAAACAGAGAATCTCATATAACCAGCTACATAGAGAAATCAGGATTCTGTGAGAAAACCGGGTGTATTAGAAAACCGATTCTCACAGGATTTCTTTTTTATGAATTCAAATTTATTGTTTAACGAATACTGAACGATCGTTGGGTATTCGAGAAACGAATAAAAAAATGTTAAATATGAATATGAAAACAACCTATATAGCGTATTTGAGACAAAGTACACAAAAACAGGAAATCTCAGGACTTGGAATTGAGGCACAGAGAGAAATTATACAAAATTACCTAAAGGAGAAAAAGCCGGTTTCTGAGTATATTGAAACAGAGAGCGGCAAGAAATCTGACAGACCCAAACTTACGGAAGCTTTGGAAGAATGCAGAAAGAACGGGTCTATCTTAATTGTAGCCAAACTGGACCGATTAAGCAGGAATGTTGCTTTCACCAGTAAATTATTGGAGAGTGACGTGGAAATCGTATTCTGTGATTTTCCCCAGGCTAACAAACTGGTTCTTCATATCATTTCGTCAATAGCGGAGTATGAAGCGAACCTTATATCACAAAGGACCAGACAATCCCTGAAGGCCAAAAAAGCGAGGGGTGTCAAACTGGGAAAGCCTGAAAATCTAATGAATAACCTTGAGCAGGCTATCAGGAATAGTAACAGAACCAATCATCAGAAGGCCCTGGGCAATGCCAATAACAAAAGAGCGGTTGCGCTACTAAAAAAGCTCGTGCAGGAAGAAAAAAGCCTGTCTGAAATGGCCAGAATATTGAATAAGGAGGGATTTGTAACAGCCCGGGGATGTCAGTTCAGAGCATCACAAGTGAATATATTAATCAAAAGGTATAATCTGAAATAACTATAAAAACAATAAGTAAGAGAGAATATGTATAATGTTTTCTCTTACTTTTTATTCTTCTACTACCAAAAAAATCAATATCCTATATATAATATATAAGAGAGGAAAAAAGGTTGCTATCATTGTCTTTCTTTCTGAATATTATTAGGTATAGGGTAATCGAATCCGGTAATATAAAAGAGTATTCCGGGGAATATTGATGGAACAGGATATGAGAGTTATTTGAAAGTTGTAAGATTTATAGTTTCTTTCCTGCCTCAAAAGGGGGAAATGGTGGGGAAAACAAGGGGGAAAAGGGTATTTTTATAACTTTTTTCAATTTTACCTATTCAAAAATTAGTCAAAAAACAGGTTTTATAGTTTCCCCTTTCCGCTTTCCCCCCCTCTTGTTTCTTGAGGAAGGAAAAGAAGACAAGATAATAACAACTATAATAAGCCTGGATTCTATATTCACAAAAATAAAGACTACTTTTATTATGTAACATGAACGGAATGAGCTATTATCCCCTAACTTATTAAACTGTCCGGATTACAAACAGAAGATAAATCCTTATGTTCCTATCATCCTTCCAATTCTCTAACGCATCAGTTTATTGGAATTGCTGCAAAATAGTGAAAAGTTTTAAATCACTAAGCAGGGCAAGAAGATAAATAGTAAACATCCTGCTCTCGAACATAAATGAGTTTTATATTGAGGGGCAAAGGAATATAACTCAAAGTCCTTACCTGTTGTGTTAAAAAGTTACCCATTGCTTTCATTTTGAGCATTTGTTCATTATATTTGCGGACGAAAATAATAAATTATATAATGTCACCACGTCCAAAGAACATCCGTAAAGTTAATAATATGCCTTCTGTTGAAGGATTTAGACCTATAGCTTCAAACAGTTATCATAAGGATACTATACTCTTGCACTTTGAAGAATATGAAGCGATACGGCTATGTGATTATGAAATGAAGACTCAACAGGAAGCGTCTGTTTCAATGGGGGTATCACGTCCGACACTTAGCCGAATATATGTCAGTGCAAGGCAAAAGATTGCCAATGCATTGGTTCGTGGTGTTGCTATAATAATAGAAGGCGGAGTAGCATATACTGACAGTGAATGGTTTTGTTGCGGAGTATGCGGTTTTTTATTCAATAATATCAATCCCGCATTTAAAATCCGTAAAATAGAATGTCCTGTATGTCACTCCAACGACATAAGCATTAGTAATATTAACATTAATAAAAATGAGATTATGATGAAAATTGCAATTCCGACTAGAGACAAGGTGGTTGATAACCATTTCGGTCATTGTGAGTATTACACAATCCTGACAATAGGGCAAGACAATCAAATTCTAAGTAGTGAGACAATTCCTTCTCCACAAGGATGCGGATGCAAGTCCAATATAGCAGGAGAATTGGAAAACATGGGAGTCAGTGTCATGTTGGCAGGAAATATGGGACAAGGTGCTTTAAATGTACTTACAGCCCACAATATCAAAGTCATAAGAGGTTGTTCTGGTAATATCCTGGATGTTGCTACCGACTATCTAAACGGGAAACTTACAGATTCGGGAGTGGGCTGCTCATCCCATGCACATCAACATGAATGCCATGGGCACAATCATAAAGAGTGATGTTTGGAAAGAACAAGATACTACTTAATATTATCATAGACTTTGTTATGCTGATAGCAATGGCATTGGTAAGCATAAGTGGTTTTATATTAGAAATAGTTATTCCTTCCCGGCATGCTGTCAGATTTCAAAACGTTACTCCATGGAGTTCACACTTGTTTGGTTTGGGAAGGCACGATTGGGGCAATATTCATTTGTGGGCAGGAGTTGTATTGCTCGCTCTGCTTGCCATTCATATTTTGTCACACATAAACATGGTATCGGCTTTTGTTAAAAAGAAATGCCCCAACCATATATTACGAGTATTGCTTTATATTTTGTTTTTGATGCTACTGATAATAACAATAATGCCTTGGCTTTATTTATGCTATTAATAGCGACAAGCCAACTTATTACTCTATTGGATAGGTTAGATTGATATTATTCTTTAGCAGAATTTGAGAGTAGGACAAACTTAGGTTGGGGGATATAGTAACCTTACTCTAAATTTGTTCTACTTCTATTATAAAATGTATACGACTTGCAAAAAACATTCCACTTTCATCTCCCTGCTGGAGTTATGTATATTATCCTTCACCTTATTCACTAACTATTCTCCAATTAACTCGATGATTTATCAAACAAGAAAATAAAGTGACAAAACTTACCGGTTCTCATCGCACAATAAAACACAACAGAATTTACATAGAGTTCAATTTGAGAGAGTTTGAGACTAACACTGTTTTATTGGGAGAGTCATTATTCTATAAAAACATGAATTGGGCAAAGATATTTAATGAAAAATACACGTGCTGCTCAAGTAAGACAAAAAACAATGAAAGTCTTTATTTCTTTGTATGACAGAAGAGAGACCGCTACGCTGTCTACCAAAAGTGATAAACATAAAAAAATCCTGTAGAAGCTATTAGGCTTTGCTATCCCCTTGATGAGATTATCAACGACCCGAATGTTTCCAAAAGATTCACTTGATCGGGTTAGGTGGAGCCAGAGGTACAAAGCAATAGGTACATAACCGTCAGGATAATGTAGATGTTATAAAATATTCTTCAAAAAACACTCTTCTTTATACATTTTACCTCTTTTTGCAAACTTTTTTATTCCACTTTCATCTCCTCCCAGGAGTTATGTATATTACCACTCACTTCGTTCACAGACTATTTGCCTCCAGCTTACTCGATGATAAAACCTAGGCTGTTTACTTTGAATGCTGTCTTCTTAAAGCATAATGAATTCAAAAAAGGAATACATACAAATAAATCTTCAAAATAAAACGTTTCTTTCATAGAGAAAGTCTACATCTGAATAAAAACTGTGGCTATTTTTATTCAGCGCATCATATAAAAACAATATTATATCTTGCCATTTTTCTCATAGGGACATATCAACGATCTCTAAATTTTCAGATAACCTAAAAGTCTCTTTCAGAACATCATTGGGATTACCTGAAAATCAAATATCAACACAAAAAGAGCTTCATAATCCTCTGCTAAAGTAGAAGCCCTTTCTTAACACAAAAACTAAAATTCACTATTTAATTGCCGAGTTTCACAGCTCACATGTTTACGTCCCACAAAATTATAATGGAAATTTATAGATTGCAAATTATTAACACAAAAAACATCATATGCATCTCAAGTTCTAAAGCATACCATTTAAGAAGATATCATTAATATTTTATGGAGTATTCATCAAACTGAAGAAAAATAAAGCGACAAGAATCCGCCGATTCTCATCGCACAATAAAACACGACAAATAGTAAAACCCTTTTCACAAAGGACATAATATTTAGAGATTCTAAATTAATAGACAGATCTCTCTTTTTTGAGTAACAAAAAAAACAATGCGATTTGTTTATCTGGAGAAACATCGTTTACTAAAAACATGAATGGGACAAGGGCATTCAACAAAGAATAAACGAGGCCGCTTTAGTAGGAACAAGGCAAAGAAGCGATGAAAGGAAAGCATTACCTATCATCGCTCCTGAATAAAAATAATTAAAGTATAATCTTCTTTTCACAAAGGAACGTAATTGCAGAACAAATCAATAATTAAAATGCAACAATAGCATATATTATGATGAACAAAAGTAAGCATTTGTCAACTATTCACAAAGAAATAATAACTTAAAAATCATCCGAAAGAATCAAAAAAATAATCAGCGGTCTCAAATTATCTACGCCTGAATGAGGGATATTAAAAACAAATTATTATTTTTGTCACTATCAAATAGTACGAAAAACATACAGAAGTACTACTCTGATAAATGGTACCGAATTATATGAAATCTAAAAATCATGTACGGTATCATTCCTGGAACAACAAACGAGCTGTGATTTGAGATACAAAGAAGATAATCAGCCTCAATACGAAAGCAGGATGGTCTTCATAGATATTTCAAAAACAAAACTTAATGGAAACCCCTTTTTAAGTTTTTAAATATAAGCATAGACTCTCTCCTTTAATTTCAACAGTCTTTATGAGAAAATGTAATGCCCCTGTCAATATAACGATGGGGGCTTTATTACAGATTCACGCAACTAAAATTTATCAGGAGCAGAAGAAACTAAAAAAACAAAAGGCTTCATTATATCACCTGGCGAAATTAACAATTACTCTATTAATTGGGCTAGTCAGAGACAGAGGGTATACGATAGTAAAGAGTTGTAATACATAACCGAAGGGTGGAATATTTTATTCACAAAAAATGTACTTCTATTATAGAATGTACACGATTTGCACAACTTTTTATTCCACTTTCATCTCCTCCTAGGAGTTATATATATTACCACTCACTTCGTTCACAGACTATTTGCCTACAGCTTACTCCAAGAAATGAAATGCCGTCAATCTTATGAATGTGGAATATCCCGAAACTGGCAGGATTATACTCCTAATACGATACTGGCATCAATATTCAATTTCCGACTGATCTCACGGGCTACTTTTAAGGTAGGTTCGCATTTACCGGAAATATAGTCACTTGAAGCATGAAGGACTTACACCGATCAGTTTGGCCAGGGATTTTTGATTGAGCCCCAGTTCGAACATTCTCAGTTTCAAGATATCAACAAGGGTCGGTTCGCCTAAAGAAAAATATTCTTCGGATTAATCCGCCACAAGATTGGAAAGTAGTTCCAATTCTATGCTTCTGGGATCATCAAGGGGAGTATCATCCGTAACCAAAGGAAGCAGATGCTCTACTCTACGGACTGCCCAATCATATTAGGTCGGAGTTTCTATCTTAGTCATAACTTTTAAATTTTAGCACAATCAATCTTATCATATTCCTTATGAGTACCAATAGAGCGTATATATACGAACTTTATGGTAAACTTGATAACGACAACCAGCCGATAATTGTTGCCCTTGATATTGAAAACATAGTGCTGACTACCTACATTGTCCACACTATTGAAAGTGTAGTGCACTGAATAAGTTGACACTTCAAAAATCGAAAATAAAGATGAAATATTCGAAAAAGAAGTACAACTATTACAGTGATGATGAACGAATGTCTTATATTCGTAAATATTTATCAAGCCCCGAGAGCAAATCTGAGTTTTGTAAGCGTAACGGCTTTTGTGCCAAGCTTCTTACTTATTGGCTTAACAAGTATCAAATAGAAGACAAAGATATGGGTAAATCCCCTAAACCAGTAAATAGCGATGCTATTGATTCTAGTATTTCTGAACTCCAGAAAGAACTATCGCTATTGCGTGCTGAGAACCGTAAACTTCATCGGGCTCTTGCTGATGAGAGTTTACGTCATGAGGCGTGCGAAGAACTTATCAATCTTGCTGAATCCACGTATCATATCAAGGTACGAAAAAACTCCGATGCCAAGTAATCGACACCTTGTCACAGAGGCACTCACCCCGACGCAAACGTGGTTGTATAAAGTTCCTCTGTGATTACTTCGGCATAACCCGACAAGGTTATTACAAGCATGTGAACCGGCATTTGGAGGTTGATATCCTTACCACAAGCATCGTGTTGTACTGCAAAGAACTGTTGGAACTCATGCCCAAAGCTGGTATGCGCGAGTTATACGCCTGCTGCTTGAGTAAGTTTGGACCAAAGATGGTTATCGGTCGTGACCGTTGTTATGACATTTTTCGCTCCAATGGTTTGTGTCAACATACAAGTCGCAAGCGTCCTAAAACAACGAATTCGAACCATAATTACTATATCTACCCCGATCTGTTGAATGTTGCACCCAAATTTGTCGCTACGAGATTGGGCGCTATGGTAGTGGCGGATATAACCTACGTAAACACCGGTCAAGGCTGGGCTTATCTCTCGTTGCTTACCGATGCGCCAAGTCGTGCCATCGTGGGATATGCGCTTTACAAAACTCTTGAGACGGAGGGGCCCTTGAAAGCTTTGGAGATGGCAATATCATTCTATGAGAAGTATCACATAGACATGAGCACTCTTATTCATCATTCCGACCGGAGTGTCCAATATTGTTCAAATAAATATGTAGAGAGGCTTAAAGAGCATCAAATCAACATCAGTATGACGTAGTGTGGTGATCCTTTACATAATGCATTGGCTGAAAGAATGAACAACACCATTAAAAACGGTTGGCTATTCAACTGTGATGATGAGAGCTTCGAGCAAGTAAGCAAGCGCATTGAAGATGCTGTATATGTATATAATCATGTGCGGCCTCATCAAGGGATAAGCATGAGGACACCCATGGAAGTGGTCAGCGAAACGGTAGGATTAACAGTATAATACCCGCTCGTCGGGACGGGTGGTCCCGCCCGCTAGGGCGATCCCCGACCGAAGAGTTTTTGTGTGTTGGCAACATTACATTTTCCTGAAGAAGGCTTGCGTAAATAAAGGAAGATGCATAAATTTGCAAACACCAACAAAAGACAACTAACATAGGAATAAGAATAACAAAAGTAAACCTATTTAGATATTAAAGTATATTGAATAAAATAATTCAGTTATAACAAACGAAGTTGTCAACTAAAACCAGTACACATCAAGCATATGTTAAAAGTTAAACTGACAGGGATACTTATCTGGCTATGCATGGGGACAATCCATGCTAAAGGAGTAGAAATAAAAGTGCTGCAAATGAATATCTGGCAAGAGGGAACCATGGTCAAGGGAGGTTTCGAAGCTATCGCGGATGAAGTCTCCCGGCTAGAGCCGGATATCGTTATGTTCAGTGAAATACGTAACTATCATGGTAAAATGTTCATTCCCCGCATCCTCCACGCACTTAAAGAACGGGGTAAGACATACTATGGCGAAAACAGTTCGTTAGACGTCGGAATATTATCGAAATATCCAATAGAAGAACAGGCTCCCATCTGCCCTTCTGAAAAAAATGCCGTATCCGTGCTAAAAGCACGGATACGCATCAATGGCCGGACAGTGGTAGTCTATTCCGCACATTTAGACTATACACACTACGCGTGCTATCTGCCAAGAGGGTACAACGGCGTTACATGGAAAAAGATGGATGGACCGATAACCAACGGAACAGAAGTGGAGAAAGCCAATCGGGAATCCATGAGGGATGAAGCTATTTATCACTTTATTGAAGATTCAAAGAAAGAAAAAGGCAATATTATTTTGCTAGGTGGAGATTTTAATGAACCTTCGCATCTTGACTGGAATGAGAAGACTAAAGATTTGTGGGATCACCATGGCACAATTGTTCACTGGGATTGTTCTACCATGCTGATGAAAGCCGGATTCAAAGATGCTTACCGAACTAAGTTTCCAAATCCGGTCACGCATCCGGGATTCACTTTTCCATCGGACAACAAGGGGGTGTCAGAGCAAAAGTTGTCATGGGCACCGGAAGCTGATGAAAGAGATCGGATAGACTTTATTTACTACATGCCATCCAAAAAGATAAGATTAAAGGATGCTGTGATAGTAGGCCCTTCCCAATCAATCATACGGGGCAAAAGGATGGAAGAAAACAGCAGTGACCGTTTTTTTGAGCCAGTCAATGTATGGCCTACCGACCACAAAGCAGTAATGGCAACATTCTACATAAAATAAATTATTATAAACATGAAAAAACTGTTATTTGTATTTGCCGTATGTATGCAGGCATTATATGCATCTGCACAAATCTATCCGGTATGTGCCGAACTGACTGAAAAGAATTCTTTTACCATGATTCTGATACCCGATCCTCAGAGTTACACCAAGTTCGACGTCAATCACCCCCTCTTTGAATTACAGACTGCATGGGTAGCCAACTGTATCCGGTCATTGAATATCAAAGCTGCGTTGTGTACCGGGGACTTGGTAGAACAGAACGAAAGCCGCATCCCTGTTGGCGTAAATGGAAATCAGACGAGCGAAGAGCAATGAAAAGTCGCATCACGTGCATTTGAACGTTTGGACGGCAAATTACCTTATGTACTCTGTACCAGAAACCATGGCTACGGTTACGAAAAATCGGAAAACCGTTTGACACGTTTTCCCGATTATTTCCCTTCTAAATGAAATAATTGTTGGCGGAATACATTAGTTAAGGTAGGTCTTGACTCAAAAGGTATCCTGACTTTAGAAAATGCCGCATACCAATTTGAGACGGATACATGGGGAAGGCTACTGGTTGTATCTTTGGAATTTGCCCCTAAGGATGAAGCTATAGAATGGGCTAAAAAGGTCATAGAAAAAGACAAATATGTCGCTCACAAAGTGATTTTATTAACACATTCTTTTCTCAATTACAAAGGAGAGCGGTTTATTAAAGAGGATTATAAAATATCTCCGCCAATTATGCGGAAGCCATATGGCAGAAACTTGTTTATCTGTCAAAGAATATTTATTTGGTCATTTGCGGGCACGAATGCAATATCACTGATGATGAGCACAATGTCAGCTTCCGCACCGATAAGAATAAGGACGGAAAGAATATTCCTCAAATGATGTTCAATACACAGACAGCCGACGGGCAATGGTTCGGGAATGGTAGAGATTGTTGGTTACGCATCATGGAGCTCATGCCTAATGGCAAAACAATAAAAATAAAAACGTTTTCCCCGCTTTTCGCTCTTTCACCACAAAGTGCGGATAAGGCATGAAGAACAAAATCTTACGATCAGTTCGATATAGTAATTGAATTATTATAAAGTATTTGGACTAGAAAGTTACTATTCAAATAGTTATAAGTACAATAGCCATTCCATTTTCAATCAAAAAAACACGAGATAGATAAAGAATGAAGAGTAGATTTCATTTTAATTAAAACTTCTCTCTTCATTCTGGAGCAATGGGATATTAAAAAACAATCATGCGTTCTTCTCTGCGGCTACGCTCCGCCTCATAGCAGATGCGATGGCTTTCTACGGAAATATCGATGGCGGTAGCGAGAGATTTTTTGCCGAAACGGACGGCTTCAATGAAATCCTCCATCAAAGCCAAGTCTGCTCCCGCATGAAACGGAGTACCGGCAATATCCGAGAAATCATAGACCGTTTCTTCCCTTTCGCAAAACCTTTTTACCCGTAGAGTCGTTTCATCGCCGTCAATTTCTCCTTCCGTCAGGCAAATGTGTGTTTCCCGATTATCTTTCAAAGTAAATACATCCATTGAGAAATTAATCGTCACTTCACTTTCCATTTCCATAGATACAATCTGATGGTCTACCACATCGTTGTCACAATGATATACGCAACGCCCGTAAATCCCTTCACGTAGTTGGTATTCAATCACATCATCAATCGTTTTACCCTCCGGTACATCGAAATTGGCGATCCACTCGCGACGCTCACGATATAACTTTACAGCCGAAAACGGACAACCGTTTTCAACACTGCAATCAATGCACCGATCGGCTGAGCCTTTTGGGGCATGTGCGCTGTGAAACCAACGCAGAGAACCGAACGAGGTTAACTTATGGCAACGGGTGCGTGTAAGCCATAACAGAAAATCGATATCATGACAACATTTGGAGATAAGCATCGGATTGGTTATTTCCTCCTTACGCCACATGCCTCTCACAAACCCATGTGTAGAACGGTCTATTCCTACTGACGAACGATGGTTTATTGAAATGATTCTACCTAATTCTTCAGTGTCGACCAGCTCTTTGATCTTCATGAAATACGGATGGTATCGCAATACATGGCAAACCGCGACGATAACTCCTTTTTCTTTCGCGGCCTTGCCGATGGCGATGCATTCTTCCAGTGTCTGGGCTATAGGCTTTTCCAACAAGACATGAAACCCTTGGCGGATGGCCATCATGCTTGGCTCAAAATGCATGTTTTCGGGTGTACATATCAGGATGGCATCCGACTTGACGGGATTGTGAAAAAAAGTCTTATAATCGGAATAACACCGCGAAGCGTTCAATCCAAAGCGTTCCGCTACTTTATTACGTCGGATGTCATTTAACTCCACGACTCCGACAAGCTGTACCTTGTCAGGGTTTATTCTTGCATATTCCAGATATTTGTTGGCCCGGTTGCCGGCTCCTATCACTACGATGGAAGCCGGCCTGCGGGCATCATTTGCCTTGATATTCATAAAGAAGTACAAAACTATCTTATTAGTTTTTTATTTGCTCAGATCCTTGATACGGATATTGCGGAATTTCACTCCCGCGCCATGTCCCAGAAACCCGACATGGCCCGACTTGTTGAAGAGTCCGGGATGATTCTTCCTGTCTACGGTATATGGGTTCTTTGTAGAACCGTCTTCCGATACGTTGTGTCCCTGACATGCTTCACGAATATTCCCATCCAGTATTACTTCCCCGTTTACAGTTACGGTAATACGGTTTCCTACGGCACGGATTTCTTCGGTATTCCATTCACCTAATGCGGGGAATTTCACTCGTTTGGCAGG
Organism: uncultured Bacteroides sp.; assembly: GCA_934716785.1. Classification (GTDB taxonomy): domain Bacteria; phylum Bacteroidota; class Bacteroidia; order Bacteroidales; family Bacteroidaceae; genus Bacteroides. The sequence continues at coordinate 83,799 of CAKUYM010000001.1, forward strand.
AATGATACCGTATACGGAACCATGTTGTTGATATTCATGCAATCCTTTATAAATAGGAGCGTCATGATCAAGGATTTGAATTTCCATGCCTTCGTATGCAGCGTCCACTCCCATCGGAGTGCGAATGCCTACGCCGTTGTTGACGCCTTCACGCATAAATGCAAACTCAAAGCGGAATACAAAATCGCTGTATTTTTTTACTGTATAGAGGTTTCCGCTACCGCCGTATTGCGCGGTCACGTAGATAGTTCCGTCTACCGGTACATAATCGGTTGTATTTCCTGTCCACTTGTGCATGGAAGTGCCGTCGAACAATATCTCGAATCCCTCTTTCGCTTCTTCTGAGGAGAGCTTGAATTTCGGGGTAGAAGGAAGTTCGCGGATGTACATCTCCCGGTATTCTACAGGCGTGCCTTCTCCTATCAGCATCAGCTGACCTTCCACATAAGCCGGGATATTACGATCGCAGGTGTTTTCAAGGATGACATTGTTGGCGGTCATTATCCCGTTTACCTTGACAGTCACCCGGTCGTTCAATACCTTTACATAAACCGTATTCCATTCTCCAGCTATATTATCGGCTACTTTTTCCGGTGTATTTTTTGTTTTCATGTTGCCGGACAAAGCCCCGGATTTATCACCGCCTAAGTCTATTTGCCGAATAGAACGCACGCCCAAACCTGCCTTGCCTGTGCCTTTCCATTCAAACCATAGTTCAAAGTTCTCATAATTGCCAGTACCCAGAATGGCATTTTTACCACCGGTATAAGCTATTCCATTTTCTGTAATCTTCCAAAGATCGCTAGTTGTGGCAGTCAATGCTTCGTGTTTTTTGATTTTCTTGGGATTCATTGAAGCCTTCTGAGCCGGATTCAACGCAATTACTGTCCATTCGGCATTACCGAATATCGGAATGTAGGCTGCCTGCGGAAGTCTTTGCAATATGGCATTAATGTCATCGATGGCATAACCGGCATCCGCATGACCAGCTTCCTTAAAACATGCAATTGCTTTTTCCAAAGCTTTGCGTACCGGTTCACCGCCGAAATTTTCAGAGTTCTTTGAAGCGATAGTTCTTACTGCCTCGGCAGCAGCTTCAGCCGTAGCCTTATTATCCATGTATTTTTCAACCAACATCAAAGCCTGATAAGTATGAGTTTCACCCAACAGGTTAATAAGGCGATTCTGTACTTTCACATCGGAAGCAATTTCCAATGCCCTGCGATACAATTGGTATTTTCGTATCGATGTATGGGCAGACTTGGCAACCAAACTTGTGTAGCGGTTTAATGCAGCTTGAGCATTCGTTTTGTCATTAACTGCAATGTTATAGAGAACCTCGATCATTTTTATATTGTCAATATTCACCAATGACGCGAATGCTTCCTGTTTGTAATTGCCATTGTATCCTTTTAGAATCTCAGCAATGGATTCAGGATTACCCGCTTGCGCAAGAACCGGATAGTACAAGGAAGGATTACAGGATTTGTTGACATATGGAATTACGGTAGCATATTGTTTATCTTTAGGCAAAGGCAGAACTGCGTTCCGCATCGCTTTCTGAATTTGAGGAATGTTCTTGCCACTCTCTTTTTCAATCAATCGGCTGAGACGTTCAAGATCTGACGGACCTACTACACCCTCAAGAGCCTTATAGGCAGCAGTGCGTACATCGTTTTCTGGTGAAGTCAGCATATTAAACACTTTATCGGTCGCTTCGTCCATACTGCGTGTAGAAGCAAGATTTAGTGCGGCAATCCGAATGGCTTTGTCCGCATCCAACGCTTTCATGATATTGTTGTTGATTTTACCGTTAAATGAGAGCAATGCTTTGGTTGCAGCATCGGCATGATTACTATTCAGTTTTGCAATTAGAGCTTCCAATGCTGTATCGCCGCCAATCTTTCCGGCAGCAGTAATGGCAGCAATGGCAATCTCCTCGTCGTCGGAGTCCATATTGGTTATTACGGCATCAATCTGTGAAACTACATGATTAGTACCGAACCAATTTAATATGTCAGCCTTTACTTTCTTATTGTTCTTTGCCTTTAATGTCTTTGCCAGGTTTGCATATAAGGTTTCATCAGCAATGTTTTCAGATAGGCGTAAAGCGTTCACTCTATATTCACGATTACTGTCCTTCAAAGCGGCAAGGATGTAAGAGACAGCTTTTTTGCCCTCTGCTTCAATAATTACATCGAGAGCAGCACCACGTACATAAGCCTTGTCAGTATCTTTTAGCAGTTTTTTTGCTGCATTAGCTGCGATATGTCCCTCGTCGTTGACAACCATTGTCTTGAGTAGTCGCAAATAGCAAGCAGTAACATCTGTTTCCGGTATCCACTCATACTTCGCTGCTTTGGCGGCTTTCTCCAATGTAGAAAGGGAGGCGGATGAACCGCAAATACTCAATGCGTGATAGATTGCTTTTTGAGTTGGAGCGTCTGCATTCTTCAACCATTCCAACAGTATAGGTTCGGCCGTTTTCAGTCTTTTTACGCCGACAGCATAGGCCAGTTTCTCTCGAGGAGCAACCTCTTTCTTAATGAGATCAAGAAGTGCCTCGTTTGCCCCTTCAGTATGTGCCAGTCCGTTGATAGCCCATTCTGCCAGATAAGCATCATGCAGGTATTTTACAAAAACAGGGATGTCCTCAACTGTTGCACAACGTTGCAACTGGCTCATTAGGAATGCTCGGTTTGGATTGTCAGTACACTTTTCAATGGCTTTTGCTAAACCTTTTCTCACTTCAGCCCTTTTGTCTGCTTTATCCGGAGCGGTAACATAAGAAACTACACCATACAAAGCATGCTCAATGGAAGCGTTCTTACCTTTGTCTGCCGGAACAAGCATTTCTCCCAACAGAACTATGCCGGCAGTACCGGTGGACATCAGTTCATTCATTATGTTGTTGTAGTCTTGTTGTTTGGCAGCAGGAAGCTGGTCTAACGCATCAGCTATAATAGTGGCAATAGTACGCTGGCGGGCATCCTGTGCCGCAATACTCCACGGCAATAAAGCTGCAAAAGTTAATGCCCAAAATATCTTTTTCATATCTTTCATTTTTCAGTATTAGTAGATTAAAGTTTCCAGGGATTTCTCATCGGCTGGTCAATCAATTGATTGGCGGCATCGTCGTTGATGAACTGCTGCGCTACTGGGTCAAAATGTAGTGTACGGTTCAGACGAAGGGCGCAAAGGGCCATATTTACAATGTTGCAGCTGCGGTGCCCGTTCATTTCATTCAAGGCGAACAGTTCCCTATTTTTGACACATTTGATAAAATCCGTGTTCTGCGGTTCCGGATCAGGCAGTTCAGCAATGATGTTCATTATGTCCGGAGCAGGCTTACCGTTTAATTCACATTCAAAACCTTTATAGACTTTACCTTTTGGACCTTCTATATACGGTACCTTATTGCCACTTTCAAACCCTTCACCTTCCAATACTATCTGGCATCCGTCTAGGTAAGTATAGGTAATCTTACGCCAAATACCGATAGCATCAGGATGTTGCTGGGGAGCATCTACTTCGACTTTGATAGGATTGGTATTATCTTTTCCCAATATGTATTGTACCGGGTCAATATAATGCTGTCCCATATCCCCCAGGCCACCTCCGTCGTAATCCCAATATCCCCGGAATGTGGAATGAACGCGATGAGAATTGTAAGGCTTGTATTGAGCCGGTCCCAGCCACATGTCATAGTCCAATTCTGCCGGGACTGGTTCCGGAGCAAGATTTTCCTTTCCTACCCAAAAGAATTTCCATGTGAAACCGGTAGCACCCGAGATGATTACTTTTAATGGCCAGCCAAGCAATCCGCTGTCTACCAGTTTTTTTAATGGTTCAACAGTAGTACCCAGTCCGTAGAAATTATCTTTAAAGCGAAACCATGTGTTCAGTCGAAATATACGATTATTCTGTTTCACGGCTTCCACCAAACGTTTGCCTTCACCGATAGTGCGTGTCATCGGTTTTTCACACCAGATGTCCTTTCCTGCTTTGGCTGCCTCGATGGCCATCAGGCCGTGCCAGTGAGGTGGGGTAGCGATATGTACGATGTCTACATTCGAATCTTTAATCAGGTCGCGAAAGTCGTGATATGTCTGCAATGTTTCATTGAATTTCTTCTTGCCCAGGTCTACTGCTTTTTGTAGGTGGTTCTTGTCAACATCACATACGGAAACAAGGCGACACTGTTCATCACTTGTGAAATGGTAGTCACTTCTGCCGATTCCGCCTACTCCGATGATACCTTTTGTCAATTGATCGCTTGGAGCGATATGGTTGGGCCCGCCCAATACCTTGCTCGGCACGATAGAGAACAAAGCGAGGCTGCCCATGCCCTTTAAAAATTTTCTTCTGTCAATTCCCATAATAATGAAATGATTTATTTGTAATGCTATTTAGTTGCGAATATAGTTATATTATGAACTAATCATAAAATCACTGTTTCATAGAAAGGCTTCTAACTAGAAATTAGTTGCCATCACTTCAATCGATCTTTTGTTATAAATAGCTTTATAAAATTTTTTATATTGATCTATATTCCATCAATAAAAACAATGAGTATAAATAATACGTCACCTTTCCCTAACATCATGTATCTCAATTTTCACACTATATCACTAATGTCCCGTCAAAATTAGCCTCACATTTCTTATATCATAGATATTCAACAAATTAACGCCGCATATAGAGTAAACAGATCTGAAATGAAGATTACAATAATACTCATTCCACAGAAATTATTCTTTCTTCAATATCAAAGAGTTATGATTTCTATTTTCTCAAAAATAACATGAACGAAAACTTAACGGGACATCAGTCATATTATATACTATATCTGTTCTATTAATAAGAATATATCACGCCTCATATTACCAAAAACAACTATATATATATTTTACTTATCTTTAAATATTCTATCTATGATCAAGATACTGTTGGTAACTTCGCGCGGACCATCATCATCGGTTGGTGTATTCCAGATGGGGAACTTTAATCCACCATCTTCACTTTCCTTACGCACAATCAGCGTTGTAGATCCTCCACCATCTAAATTAATGGCATCTTGACAACCGACAGCTTTCATCAAAATTGCCAATTGAGGCAAAGTCAAACCTTTTGCATAATAAGCGTCTTTCATTCGTCCATCTACAACAAACAAATAGAGCATCTGACGGTTTTCTGAGATTCCTACACTTGTACGCGGATGAAAATCGGAAGCTATAGCAGCATCTTCAACATCCATATATTCAGATGTAATTTGTCCCCCGTCAATCAGCGTTCCATATCCACCCACCGCATGAAGCAATTGATCACCATGCTTCAATGCTTCTTCAGCCAGTCCGATGTATGATTCCCCATTTTTCAATTGATATACCACTGCTTCATGGCCACTCCAAGCCTTGTCGTTGATGGCCACTCCATCTTTAAAGAAGATTCCCATCACTTCATATTTAGCCGTATAAAAATCACCATTCACGCCTAACCATACTTTTTTCCCGTTTTGTTCTGCTGCATACGCATGATAAGGAAGTATGGCATCAGAATTCTCATCAACAGCAGGAACGTTTTTGTCGTCTTTGGTTCCGGGGGTAAACGTAACCTTCGTTAAATCCACCCCAGCTACATAGACATGTTGATTGTATTGGCCTGTCCTAAAGAATAATTCTGTAATAGTAACGCCATCTCTTAATGCCACACTGCGGTCCCAATACATTTCTGTAACAATAGACGAGTTGGCCATATTCTTACCAAAAGGTGTTTGACCTACATATATATCTGATTTATTGTCTGAACAGGCACTCGTTATTACCATAAAAGAAGCCCATAGACACATTAATTTGTTTTTAATCTTTTGTTCCATAATATTCCATGTTAAAAATCACACTATATTTATGAGAAAGCAATATGCAACCCAGGTTATCACATTGCTTTCTCCTCATTTGATTTTTCAGTTCACTATTTTACCTGATATTCATAAGCTCCCACATCAACTGTATTGTCTGAAATACGCATGCCTCCGATTATATCCTTGTTCACGCCGATTGTTTCAATAATTGCATTGTCTCCTTTGTTTATTAACGGAGAAGTACTCTGCAAACGATAATCTCCATCAGTCGGAGCTACAAACAACGGTCCGGTATTATCATTAGCCAAATTAGTTATACAGTTATTGACAATTGGCGAGTAATTGGATTGTGAGGTAATATTCACCAGCACACAATTGTATAATGTACAAGCTGTGGCATCAGCAACATGGAACTGTGGGTTCTTAGGATTAGCACACTTGTTGCCCCAAACAACAGTATTATACATTTTAATGTTATCAGCAACGCGTATAACGTATGCACTATTCCATTGATCTCTAATCTCGTTATTCACTATAGACGAATTATACACCGAAGTCTTACCCAAGAAATAAATACCACCGGATGTTTCTGTCGTTGTATTACCATAGAACAGACAATTGATGATCTTACAATTATCGTAATAACCACAAGCCGCTCTATAGAATGAATTTCCATGTACTATATTATTACTAAAGACGCGTTTCCTTATTCTTAATACTCCACCCCATTCTGAATTAGATTGTGTAACTGTACCTGTAAGAACAAAACCATCAAAGTAATAGTATATATCATCCGGTCCTTCTGTTTCAGACCGCATCAAGAAGAAATCACCACCTTTTATAGTCGACTTCCTGCTCTGATCCCGATCTTTCAGTTTATTTTCAGTACCTATGAATCCACCATAAACATTGACCGCATTCAACACCAAAGAGTTTTTCAACTGGTATTCGCCTTCTGCTACCCAAATATCGATGTTACTATGATTTCCACAAGCACTTGCAGCCGCCTGAATATCTCCGTAAGCATTCTCCCAACTTGTTCCATCACCGACTGCACCTGGCTTCACGTATATACGGCGCGTTCCTGGCATCTGCGAGATATAATAGATGTCGGATATGTCAGAGCTTTTATCTTTAATCCTAATGTATCCGGTCCTTTCCACTCCGGTGGTATTGTTGGAAACGGAGGCCTTAATCGTAATTTCCTCGGCAATATCACCACCACCAAATTGAGGTACCGAAGTCACTGTTATCCAATCTTGTCCGGAAACCTCCAACTCATATTCAGTATTCAATATGACCGGAATTTCCACACTCTTGGCATCTCTAGTAAACAATACATCCTTTTCTTCCGGAGCAAGCGTAATGTTCATCATCTTCTCCTGATTACTTTGTATCACAGTCAGTTTGGCTTGCCGATCGCTGTCTTTTGCCTTTAAGGTTACAACTATTTCCCGTTCTGCGCCAGTGGTATTCCTGGCAACTTTAACTTTCAGGCTATTTTTCCCCGCTGCCTCAAATGTAAAGCCGTCTTTCTCCTCTATATCCGTATCCCATTCAAGATCTGTGAGAACAGGTAACACTGCCTCTCCTCCATTGATATTAAAATAAACGACACTCTTCGGAAGAGTAATCAACGAACCTCTACCCTCTTGTCTAACAATGATTCTAGTAGACATTTGATCCATCAAACGGACTTCAATCCACCCTTCGCGTGGTTCCATCTCGGGATTTTCGGCTATCAGCGTTACGATAGAATCAGGAAGTTGCATCTGACCACGGTATCTTGTCAACTGAATCCAAGAATCGGAAGCCTCGGCAAACCACGGGTAAGAAGACCGTAAATCGATAACTTCCCTACCTCCTTCCGGATTTATTATAATCTCCTCTTGCATATCTATATGCGGATTGATCTTGCCTTCCAATGCGTCATCGCATGAAATAAAGAGAGCCGTTACAAAAAGGAACAATAAACCTTTTGTAAATAAATGAGGAAATTTTGATTGTATTTTCATATACTCTTTTATTTAATTACTGTTTCACAATAACTTGCAGCCCGTTTGCTACGTCTTTTTCCTTACCTTCAGACGGTTGGTTCATGAGCTGAAAATCATTTTCACCAACCTTCCGTACCATTGTTGACGAGGCATCACCCTCTAAATTTATGGCTTGGTAACATCCCGCACCCTGACACACCAACATAATATCTTCGAGACGCATACCATTAGAATATTTTTCCTGTTCTCCGTCAACAACAAAGAAATAGGCTTTCTTATGATCTTTTGATACTCCTACAAAAGTGCGGGGACGAAAACCCATTGTGTTAGCATTAACCGTAAATAAGCATACCTCTCCATCAATAATCAAGGGATAGTTCCCGCTAACAGCGTTTACTACGCTCTCCTTTACCAGATTAAATTCAGGAACTGTGGTGATATGGAGAGAACCATCATCCAACATATAAAAAACTTGTTCCGAATCACGTCCGAAAGTGCCCTTCAGTTCTTTCCCATCTTTATAGCAAATTCCGGCAGAATGCCCATTAATCGCAAGCAATACATCCTTACCGCTTTCTTCTGCTTTCATGGCCTGCTGCTTTACCGTCTGAGTGACCTTACCGACTTCATCCTTATTGTCGGGAGTGGAAGTCACTATCGTGACGTTCTTATTAAGATCGATTTCAGCAATAAGCATCCGCGTCGGTTTCGTACAATATATAAAAGAGACATCGGTAACACTAACTCCATCACTGATTTTAATAATCTCTTCTTTCTGTATTTGTTGTATATACGATACATTATCGGCAATACCTTGCATGAGCTGAGTGGTTGCCCCTTTGTATGGTATCTTCTCTCCGTCATCATCTGAGCATCCGATAAAAATGGCAGTCACTATGAGCAGCAACGATATATATATGTTTTTTATCATACTAAATATTGATTTCATAATTCTAAAATATTTTATAAGTACCATTATTACCATCCTGGATTTTGAGGCAATAAATTCGGATTCAGAGAAATCTCGTTTAATGGAATATTATACAAATAATATTTATCCGTAAAATTCATGGTTAATGTAGACTTTTTAGTATACGGAGTGATAAAGCCGTCTTTATCAAATCCTACTTCATCTTCAATTAATTGTATTTCATCTTTTGTATAAAGAGCCGGATCCATCTTAGCCCCTCTACGTTCACGATTGTATACAATCTCTCCCACATTCCAACGGCAAACATCATCCCATCGATATCCTTCTGCAAAAAGTTCGATTCTCCGTTCTCTCCGTATTTCACGAATCAAATTAGCATTGGGTCCTGTCACATTGGGGTATTTAGCCACTAGATCAGGATCTTCGTCCGGCTCCATGGTTAACTTATGCGAAAATCCTACACGACTGCGAAGCGCATTGACCGTTTTGTCCAATTCCGGATCTTTTCCCAATTCCGCACCAGCTTCCGCCCGTATCAATAATGCCTCAGCATAACGCATGACAGGAGCATCGATACTACCTTTATGATTTCCAACTGCATGTTCTGAAGCTTTATAAAACTTAGCAACAGCATATCCTGTAGATGAAGTTCCATAAAAAGGCTTCTTTTCCGTTCCTTCCAAAAGTCCGAAAATGCTGGATGCCCCACCGGTCATAACTCCATTTACTTCTTTAAATAAATAGCGGCTATATTCGCCTGCTTTTGGCAAACATACTGTCTGCAACAGTCTGCCATCCCGGTTCTCCATTTCTTGAATTTGCCCCATATCCGGATTATGACATCCGCATTGCGAAATAGGCTTGCCGGTAGTGGCACAAAGATACTCTTCAAAACAATCTCTACTCATACCCATAATTGCCCCTGGTATGCTATTGGAAACGTTATTGCCCATATTGATAGAAGCATCATATTCGCGGGCCAATATCACTTCCGGATTAGTATCATACTTATCTTGGATAAACAAGTCAAAATAGCTCTGTTCGGGAGTAGCAGATTTATACAACGAATGTCCCATATCCATCAATGCACCCGCTGCTTCATAGGCAAGCTTCAAATATTCAGCATCACCTTCCAAATTGCGGTAACGTCTATATGTGCCTTCGTACAAACAAATCCTTGCTTTTAACAATAATGCCGCATCTCGACTGATACGATACACCTTCGTCTTAACAGGCAAATACTCAATAGCAAGATCTATGGTCTTGACTATATTTTCCATTACGGAAGCCCGTGGATCACGTCCCTTATATAATTCAGGGTCGTTCTTGTTCAAAGTCGTGTCATACCAAGGTACATCACCAAAAAGCAATACCTTACCATAGTAATCCAATGCTTTAAAAAACAGCATTTCGCCGGCATATCGCTTTTTGTCGATGTTTGAAGCCGGTGAACGGTCATAGTTCTGAAGAAATTCATTACACCCTCTGACTATCGACCAATCCCAATCACTACTGGTTATCAATGTACTACTCTGACCGAATGTAATAATATTGGCAGATGGTCCTAATAGATTGTCCGATTTATAATCAGATTCTATCATATTTCCGATTGTCCATGCCAAAGGGTCTCCATGTCCCTTTATGAGCTTGGGGTAGTAGGTGTTACAATATTGCTCCAAAGCGGCTGAGTTTGCCGTTTCCCAAAAATGATCACTTGATATGACATCTCCCGGCTCGGTATCCAAATAATCACATCCGGAAAGAGAGAGACATAACAAAAAGATAAAAGAATATATGTGTTTCATATTTATTACTGTTTAAAATGTAACATTCATTCCAAATGAAAATGTTCTCATAAAAGCATATTGCTTACCTAAATTAGCTCCATTTATGTTTTCCGTACTAGTCATCTGATCCACAATATCAGGCATCATAAAGGGAGGCAGCGCTGTTTTCTCCCACAAGTTCATTCCATTGACATAAATACGCGCTTGCTGCAATCCTATTCGCGACAACCATTTTTGGGGTAAATTGTAACTGATTGTAATATCTTTCAAGCGAATATAAGCGGCATTCTGCAAATACTTTGTTTGAATCTGCTTGTTTTTGGAATTTCCGTTAGCACTTGGCCGAGGATAATAGGCGGTGGGATTTTCATAAGTCCAGGTATTGTCTATATGATATTGGAATACATTGGAATTGTAAATACCTCTTGAAAATCCCCAAAAAGTATCACTACCGGTCCATAAGTCTCTTTTAGCAACCCCTTCAAATATAGCCCGTACTTCAAAGCCATGCCAGCCTATTCCACCCTGCAGATTAAAACGATAACGCGGGGTGGTATTGCCAATAACAGTTCTGTCTCCCGGATCAGATAAAGTGTTGCTTCCTAAATCGATTATTCCATCACCATTCAAATCTTTATAACGGATGTCACCCGGATACCATGTACCATTTATAAATTTTTGTATATGATTCATACGTTTAGCTTCGAAATCATCTAATATATATCCATCAGTCACATATCCCCATATTTCACCCAGCTTCTGTCCCTTATGGTACATTCCTGTAGCCAAAGAACCGTTTGGATTATCATATTTGGTTATTTCCGCCTGATAATCGGAAAGGCCTACGGTGAAAGAATAGTCGAGCGGACTACCCCATACATTGTCAATCTTATCTTTCCATGTCAACTCCAATTCCCATCCGGTAGTACGCATATCGGCTATATTTTCCTTGCCGCCACTCGTTCCCAAGACAGCGGGAAGAACAACCGAACGTACCATATTTTTTGTATCACGAACATAAAAATCAAACGAACCGAACAAACGGTTATTGAATAAAGACCAATCGAGACCTACATCCTTGGTAATGACCTTTTCCCATGTCACCAAACTTGGCAAAGTAGGAATATCCAAACCATTAACAATAGCGCCATTCATCATATAATTGGATAAAACTTTACCGGAAAGATATGACATATAATCATGATACCCTTCAGTAACCTGATTCCCCAATGCACCGAAAGAGGCTCTGATTTTTAGATTATCTACATATTTAGTTAGTGGCTTGAAAAATTTCTCTTCCGAGATTCTCCAACCCACGGATGCGGAAGGGAAAAAAGCCCAACGATGGTCTTTGGCATATTTAGAAGAACCGTCATAACGGCCATTCACTTCCATTAAATATTTTGATTGATAATCATAGTTCAACCTAAAGAATGCGCCTTGCACTTTCCAAATATCCTTAGTTTCACTATTCTCCAGATAATTGATTGCCAGATCAGAGATAGGCAATTCGTTGTCATATAGATTGGACATTTTATAGGATGTTGAAGCAAGGGTCTTCTGTTCCTGATTATAACCAGCCATCAATACCATGTTATGCGCATTTTTAAACGACTTTTGATATTCAGCCCATACATTTAATGCCTGATAAATGTCATTGGAGTTTTTATTTTGTACGTAGTTGGGGCTCTCTACCGTCCATGTTGCTGCACCTTCCGGAAAAGTCTGTGTCATTTCCTTTCTGTGTACCTTACGACTTGCAGAGTAACGGTTCCATGAATAATCTCCCTTAATAGATAATCCCTTAAAAGGTTTGATGTTAAAACGGCCGGTATACCACTGGTCCCACGCCTCCTGCTTGTTACGTCCTGCCAATGCCATTTTCCCTACAACATTATAATTACCGCTATTCAAATACAAGCCGGCAAAATCTCCATTTGGCAAAAAAACAGACAAAGTAGGAAACATTCGATACACCTCGTAAAACCAGGTTTCAGAACTTGAACCATTATCATATTTGAAAGGTTCGTCATTTTGGATGTTACTCATACGAGTAGAAAAACTCAGATCAAGCCAATCGGTTATCTTCGTCTCAAAATTAAACGATAGATTCATTCGTTTGTAGCTATCATTTCCGTATCTGAAAATACCGGTTTGATCTTTATAACCTACCGAAGCATAATAATTATTACGATCCGTTCCTCCAGAAATACTTACATTATGTTGCTGCATGAAAGCTGCATTTTTATAAAAAGCATCCAACCAGTCGGTATTGCCGACATAAGCCCATCCTGGATTACTCGGAGTATAGTTGCTGTTCTGAATGCCTTCTGTATCCACAAGAATAGCCGGATTATTTACCGGATCGGCTATATGCGCATCAAGCGCGGCTAAAAAACGGTCGTTGAAATAATAGCTTCCGGGACTCTCATAATCGTATGCTTTGTTCCACATACGCGCCCACACATCAGCACGAGGCATCTCCGGTAGACGGGCAGGTGAACTCCATGAGAGATTATTGTTATAAGTCACCCGTGTCTTTTGGTTGCGGTTCCCTTTTTTAGTAGTAACAAGCATTACCCCGAAGGCAGCACGCGCTCCGTAAACGGCAGCTGCGGAAGCGTCTTTCAATACTGAAACACTTTCTACATCTTGCGGATTAATGAGTGATAAATCTGAGATTTCAACCCCGTCTACTAAAATCAAAGCATTGCCTCCATTCAAAGACGTATTTCCGCGGATATTAATCTTGGCCGCTTCATTAGGTTGTCCGCTGTCAAATGTTATATTTAAGTTAGGTACGATTCCTTGTAGCCCCTGCGCTATATTACCAATCGGACGATTTTCCAGAATATCGCCTGAGGCAGTCGTTACAGCCCCTGTCAAATTGAGTTTCTTCTGAGTACCATAGCCCACAACTACCACCTCATTCAATGATGCCGAACTTTCTTCAAGTACGATTTTTAAAAAGTCAGTCTCATCCGACACCCAGACTTTCTTTGTGGAAAAGCCAATATAAGACGCAACAAGCAGCGCTCGTTTCATATCTTTTATCTGCAATATGAACGAACCGGAAAGATTGGTGGTCACTCCTTGAGTAGTGCCCTGTACGGTAATATTAACACCCGGTAACGGTTGTCCACTGGCATCAACGACTGTTCCTTTTACAGTATAATCTTTTATTTCTACGGGTGTTTCTGATTTTTTTTCTTCTTTCCGGGGAAGGCGGACAATAATCACTTGTCTCCCTTTTACTGTATATGTCAGTTGTCGAGGGGGTAATATTCTATTTAA
>CAKUYM010000002.1 GCA_934716785.1 uncultured Bacteroides sp.
AATGTAACAGGAAGAAATTTAGAAGCTTCATCACACTCGTCGGCAATCCATTTCACGGTCTCTTCATATAAAGATGGTTGCAATTCATTCACTTCCTCCAACATAAATTGCCGATCAGCAATCACAATACTCTTATAACGCTTCAAGAGTTCAAAATGAAAATAAGCTCTTAACACCTGTATCTCATAAGGATAGAGTTTTAATTCTTTCAACTTTTCCTCATATTTCTCCTGATATCTTGCTTCCGGGAAATCAACAGGGCAATGCTCAATGAAATAATTGGCTGCGGCAATCCCTTTATAATAATGTTCCCACACATTATCCATCGGTGAAGAAGCCTTCCAGCTTCCGTCATAGAAAGCTTTAATACCATTGGTATTCCATGCATTAACCGCATCATCGGTAGCAGCATCTATCATCGTAGAGTTCACGTCACTATAACCATTTCTTAAATAACTGTACACATTAGTAGCTACCGCTTTCGTATTATCAAAAGTAGAAAACTCATACTCTACTGTATGATATTGAGATTCGTCAAGCTCTAGAAAATTATTACAAGCAGCCGTCATACACAAACAAACCGCCAAACCCAATATATTATATGTTTTCATACCTATGTTCCTTGTTTAAAATAAGACATTTATTCCAATTAAATAAGAACGTGAAGATGGATAATCGGCATTAATCTGTTCCGGGTCCATGATATCAATATGGTCTATAGAAAATAAATTCATCCCTTTTAAGAACAATTTACAGTTACTAAGCCTCATCTTCTCCGAAAACCTTGTGGGGAATGAATAGGAAAGTTCCAATACACGCAACTTCAGGTAATCCCCTTTCTCCATCCACAGGTTGCTATTTTGATAGTTATGATTGTTGGAAAGAGTCGTCAAACGCGGATAATGGGCATTCGGAGTAACTTCCGTCCAACAGTTCTCCAAATAATACCTAGATATACTTTTATCATTCCCATAAAGCGGACGATAGACACTTGCCAACGTATTCCATACAGAACAACGTGCCACCCCCTGAAAATTAGCTTTCAATCCCCAATTCTTATAATTTAATCCCAAAGAAAACCCATAATAGATTTCGGGCAAGGCCGTTTTTTGTTGATAACAATGGTCATAATCGTCAATCTTCCCATCCCCGTTCAAATCTTTATATTTCACATCTCCCGGTTGAAGCTTGGTTTCATAAGTAGAAACAGGAACTCCGGAAAGCAGATTACCTTGTGCATCGAAATCTTCCTTTTGATAAAGCCCTTCGGCAATCAATCCATAGAATTGACCTATAGAATGTCCGGTGTAATACATATAGCCATAAGGATGATATTTCTCATTGATGTTAATAATCTCATTCTTGGCATAAGAAACATTTCCCTGAATGGAATAACGAAAATTACATAGTTGCTGTTGCCACCCCATGCTAATCTCCCCTCCATAATTTCTTACTTCTCCATTAAACAGAAACGGCATTCCCCTTCCTACCATAGTCGAATAAATCCCACCATTTTCCTCTTTAATTTGTTTACGCTGATTATAGAATGCGTCTACTTGTATCAAGAGTCCCTTCCACCCCCCCAGTTCTACTCCCACATTCGCCTTATATTCCTTTTCTGGTTCCACTCCAGTTGATGGGAAACCTCCCTGCGCCAACCCATATGTAGAAGAAGTACCTACGAAAATATACGAATTGCCTCCTCCATTAAATTGCTTATCCATATCATAAGACAATCGAGAATCATTTCCCGTAATACCGAATGAAGCACGCAGTTTTAAATAATCCATCGCAGAAAAGCGTTTCATAAACTGTTCATTAGAAACAATCCATGCCACTGATACTGCCGGATAGACACGGTATTTGTCACCCGTAGGCAACTTTCCACTTCCTGAATAGGAGGATACAACATCCACCAAATAACGGTTATCATAATCATAAGAGATATGCGCCATATAATCACGGAACATATAGGTATTGTTAGCGCCCAAGTATTTCTTTCGTCCCTGCGAGAAGATACCTGCCACATCCAAATGATGCTTTCCGAAACTCTTTTCATAATTCACTTTACCCCATATATAAGTGCGCATCACCTGCCAATCTAGTTTACTACTGAAGTTCAACTCCGTATCATTTCCATATTTGGTATACAATAAATCCGAGATATTACCGACATTGTCAAGCACAGGAGTTGCTATGGAATAGGCATAACTTCTAGTCCTCTGGTCTAATACATTTGCTGAATTATCATACGTTATCCTCAGTTGAGCGGACAATCCCGGTGTTACCATCGACAAGTCCTGATCAAGAGTCAAGTCCGCAAACAACGTACGACGCAACGTCTGTCTGTATCCGCCACCTGCTTGAACAGCCAGCGGATTTGTAAACATCTGGTTTTTAGCCCATCCTCCACCAGGAGCATAAATAGGTGCAGCAATGGGAGGAGTATTGAATATATTCTTTAAAGATGTACCTCCTGTCGGTTCCTGATACTGCATCAAACGCCCCATCAGATTCATACGAGCTACCGTCGTCGGAGAGATATTCGCTTCAAGATTAGTGCGTAGCTTCAACGCATACATTTCCACTTGCGTGGAATATCCATCATTCAAATCCGTATTATTGAAAAATCCTCGGTTACTAGTATAGTTAGCAAAAACATAATAACGCATCCGCTGATTGGAACCGTCAAACGAAAGATTCAACTCGTGGTTAAAAGCCGCTTTACGCAGAAGCTGGTCTTTCCAGTCCACATTTGCTAACGGAGAGGTTCCATCCTGCAATGCCCGTACGTCAATCTGTGAATAACGAGATTCAAGCCCATCATTCATCAAAGCTTCGTTCACTGCATTCGCATATGATACAGCATCCGCCATTTCTGGAATACGAAAAGGAGTCTGCACCGTAAAATTATACCCAATACGAGTACATAGTTTGTTGTCTCCTCCTCTTTTTGTGGTGACACAAATCACTCCATCCGTTCCTCTGTTACCATATAAAGCCAGCGAAGCAGCATCTTTCAACACAGTAACGTTCTCAATCTCATCAACATTCAGATCATTGATTTCTCTTTCTACACCATCCACCAGCACCAACACGCCATTGCCTTGATTGGATCCACGACCACGCACATTCATAGCAGGAGAAGAGTCCCAAGGAAGCGATTTGCTGTGATAAACACCTAATCCGGGAACCAAACCATACAAAGTATTCATCGGATTAGTTTCTCCGGAAACCTTCAAATCTTCCACAGATACACCATCGATAGCCGCTGACGTATTCTCTTTCGTTACACGTTCATCATATCCCAAGTCGAAGATACGGTTCTTCTTATCCAACTTTACAGTCATCACCGTTCCTACCGCTATCACCTTACGTTGTAATTGGTTATATTTTATAAAATTCAATTCCGCTCCCTTGACAACCCGGCATTCAATCATTCCTTCCTTATCCGACAGAAAAGTTTCTTTGTCATTGCCATTGATATGCATTACTACTCCTTGCAACGGACGATTCCATTCATCCACCACAAGAATGCGCATAGCCATTTCCTGCGCTTTCACCCAAGAACAAAGTCCGAGCATCAGCATTACCCATATAATAAGTTTTTTCATTGTTATCTTCATTTTGATTAAACCACTCGTATTACCATCCCGGATTCTGCAAAAGTCCGTATCCTTTGTTTATTTCATTAGAAGGAAATGCACTCATATACCATTTAGGGCTGAAGTTAGTCTGCCAATATCTTGACACTGATTCTACTTTCGGCTGTGGAAAATTCAGTTTCAAGTCACCGCTACTCAACGAACCGTCTACAATGGTGATATCAAGCCCATGTAATTCCTTCTTAAACACATCGGCACGTTTCCAACGGACAATATCAAACCATCTCACCTCCTCAAAAGCCAGTTCACGGGCACGCTCATCCAGAATTTCCTCACGCAACTCCGCATCACCTTCCAAAGCACATTCGTTATAGACAGGCAACGACTTTCCACTCTGCAAACGATGCAGCAGCGCATCACTCATGTCGGGAAGCCCTACACGGTTGCGGACTTTGTTAAGTTCTTCATACGATTTGTCTTTCTGTCCCGTTTCGTTCAGCGCCTCCGCATAAGCCAAATGAATCTCCGCCATTCTCAAGTAAGCATAATTGGCGGGACGGTCATGGAAAGTAAGCTGATTATAATCCCACAAAAACTTGCGAATACAGAATCCAGACGGTGCACGCCCTCCGTTTGATTCCGCTCCTCTCTCCAGACCACCAATCCACATTTCCGCCGGACGACTCTGAAAATGATCCCCTGCAATCATTACCGTTTCATACAGACGGGGATCACGACCTGTAAACGGATTATTATCTAATGTACCTATTGAACCGTTCTTTTCTATCCATTCATTATAAGAAGCTCTTTCCCCCGTGGCATAAGGAAACATGTCCACATAATCTAACGTGACCGAACCGCCACCATATCCGCGACCTGCATTTCCATTCGTATCACTTGACGGACCAAAATACATCCGATGATAAGAATCTCCAAACGTTTTCAAGTTACGGAACGTCGCAATCAAGATTTCACTGTTATAACGATCGGCATAGCATCCGGAGAAAGCCTTGCGATATCCCTCCGCATCCCGCGTCTCCGGTTGTACCAACTGGTATACATTCCCGTTCCTGGCATTCTCTGCAAAAAACTCTTCACAAGCCGTTACCACTCTCTCCCACCGTTTCCGTTCATAATTGCCATACCACACCATCTTATCTATTTCTTCTGTCGGTATCTTACCCACATTACCGGCTACTGGTTGATTGACTGTCCAATAAGGCTCGTTAGCATTAAACAACGGACTGGCAGCTAATAAAAGTACCCTAATTTTCAATCCTAATGCTGCGGCCTTGGTAAAGCGTCCATCATCTACGGCAGTTACTCGCCAAGGCAATTTCTTAGCTGCATTATCACATAAGTCTATAATAAACTCGACTGTTTTATCGAATGTTTTCCGTGAAAAATCAATATCCAGACTATTGGAAGTATCTACAGAAGAATACAACAAAGGCACTCCTCCAAAATGACGTAACAATTCGTGATACTGGCAAGCGATAACCATTTGTGCTTCCCCTTTCCTTATTGTTTTCTCCGTTTCACTCATATCTGGAACCCTGTCCACGTTTTCCAAATACAGATAAGCCTTCCTGATGCCTCGCCAAGTCACATCCTGATTGGGATAAAATCCCATCTTCGTACTCGAGGCATGTGCAGAATTCTCATTCTCCGACTCCGAACTATAAGAACCATTATAGTAAACCTGATATACTCCTCCCCAACTACAGTGCGAATTAAGAATATCCGTCAACGCATCCAGGTTGTCCCATCCCAACTTGTTGCCAGCCTGCTGATATTCAAAACCACCATCATTCGCATGCACGGTCAATCCCGTACGCAATGTGGAATAAGCTGAATTCAATGCTCGGTCGGCATAAAGTTTTGAAGAAAATATGGTATCAATAGTCACATCCACTCCCGGCGCTTTTTCCAAAAAAGAATCCCCGAAAGCCAAATCACTACAACTGCTAACAGCATAGCTAAAACAACCTAAAAAGAAATATACAATAATCTTCATACTATATCGATTTAAAATGAAACATTGATTCCGAAATTATAGATTCTCACATTCGGATAAGTATTGTCACCTCCGCTCGTTTTTCCCTCAGGGTCAATGTCTATATCATTCAAGTTCGAAAATAAGGTCAACAAGTTATATCCATTACAGTAAAGACGGACAGACTCAACACCTATTTTTTTCAAGAAATCCTTATTTTGAAAAGTATAAGAGATTTCGGCAGTCTTCAAACGAAGATAAGAGCCGTTCATCAGCCACAAATCAGAATCCTCCAAATAATGTGTTTTATTCATAAATGTCAACCGTGGAAATCGGGAATAAGGATTATCTTCCGTCCATCTGCCATCTGCAAGAAATTTCAACAACATACGACTGTTGGTACTCCCAAAAGCATTCCGATATTCTCCTTCCAATATTCTGGAAGCATTCATAGCAGCAGTCCATTGCATAGAGAATTCAAAATTCTTCCAATTAAATCCCCCCAAGAAACCAAACACATATTCTGGTCGTTTTGCATACCCGAAGTAAGTTTTATCATCCCCGTCTATTATACCATCTCTGTTCAAATCCTTAAAGAGCACATCTCCGGGGCGGGGAGTACCCAAAGACATCGTAGGTAAGATCTGTTTACCATCTGCACCCACCTTCAATTTACCATCCGCGTCAAAATCATCCTTTTGCAGGAAACGGTCGAAGAGATATCCATAATTTAATCCGGTACTTCTTCCCGTTTCCGCCATATAGGGTTCGTTTGGAACCACCTCGTCCATATATATAATTTTGTTTTTGGCATATGATACATTCGCTTTTACCCAATAATCTACCTTTCCTGCGCGATCATTCCACCCAAGCGACAACTCATATCCATGATTGTTCACTTTCCCTAAATTAATTTTAGGCAGATTTATATCAGTAATAGCAGGCAAAGTATTACGCGCAGATAAAATATCTTTTCTCTTCTCAAAAAATACATCAGCCGTAAAGCTCAACCTCGAATCAAACATCTTAAAATCGATGCCATAATTCTGTTTTGCAACCGTTTCCCATGTTACGTCCCGATTACCCACTGTATTTTCCTTTGCATCTGGCAACAAAGCCGTACCGCCTTCCTGTCCGAACTGCCAGCTTCCCTGATTCTTTTTGACGGTATTATTACCATTCCACGAACCTGAAAGATAAAGGAACCGGGCATTATCCATTTTGTCATTACCTACAATACCGTAAGAAGCGCGTAATTTCAAGAAATCAATAACCCTTTGCTTCTTCATGAATTTCTCTTCCGAGAGAAGCCAGCCGACAGAGACCGCAGGAAAAAATCCGAAACGTTTGTCTGGTGCAAAATTCTCTGACCCGTTATAACCGGCATTCAGATCAAACATATAGCGTTTTTTATATGCATACGTCAGACGTCCCACATAACCTACATAAGCTGTCGGTATGTCTACATAGAATACCTTGCCGTCTATTTTAGTCTCTGGATAATATTTTTTTGACTGGTTGTAAAGGAATAAAGCCGATACATCATGATCACCGAAGGAACGATTATAGTTCAAGCTAAATTCTCCATACCAGTTACGCCCTCTGCCGGTTTCTTCATTATAACTCATCGGCTCATTCAATCCGCTTACACCATCCGTCTGATAAATAATCGTTTTGTCAAATCGCGGATCCGAGATATTCATACCCGGTGTATCTATCGTGCCTAGATAAATAGGTGTATATTTACTGTCTACTCCCGTAGGTACCCGGTAAACTTTTACATTATAGCTGGTATTATAAGCCCCCTTTATTTGCAGACTTAATCCCTTGGTGATAAAGCCCAGTTTCTGGTCAAGTGTTATATCAAGACTCAGTACATTATCCGTATTGGCATTATACCCATAATTATAATAATAATCCAGCGGACATGAACGTTCACCAACGGTAATATATCTGCTTGATGAAATATTAGTGATTTGTTTTCCGTCCACAATTCCCGGACTAGAAAAAGGAGTAGACCACATTACCTTTCGCCACAATTCATCAGTCTGCGGCTCTCGCTTCGTACCGACATGCCCACCGATATTAACTTTCAATAGGGTTGATTTTGTCAAATCTATATCCACGTTCGAACGATAATTGAAACGTTTATATTGATAATTGGGATCATAAGACTCCCCTAATTGTTTCAGCATACCGTCTTGCAGCAAATATCCCAATGAGACAAAGTAACGGAAACGGTCACCACCGCCCGACATTGTCAGGTTATGTTGCGTCTGCCATGAAAGGTTTTTGAAAATGTAATCGTTCCAATCTACATTCGGAAACATGACTGGATCCTCATTCATTCTGAACACCTCTATCACATAAGGCGAAAATCCCAGTTGCGACTCCTTCAACGAAGGATTATCACTCAACTGCGCCTCATTATACAGAGTAGCATACGTATAACTGTCCACCCCTTTCAAATTCCGCAAAGCTTGTGTCAGACCGAATGAAGAGTTCAATGATATTTTAGGTTTTCCAGCGATTCCACGCCGCGTAGTAACTAACACAACTCCATTGGCACCGCGCACACCGAACACAGCTGTAGAAGCCGCATCTTTTAAAACCGTAATACTTTCTATTTCGTGTGAATCCATTTGAAAAAAAGAACGTTCCACTCCGTCCACTAAAATAAGCGGTTTGGAAAGTTCATCTGACAAAGACCCCGTACCACGCACATATATATCCGGAGCTTCCGCTCCTGGCTGGCCAGATACCTGTATAGACGAAAGTCCTGTAACAGCGCCCGAAAGAGCATTCGCCACACTTCCACTGGGCGATCTCAACAAGTCTCTATTACTAATGGAAGAAATGGCCGCAGTGACAGACATTTTGCTTTGTTTACCGTAAGCGATAATCTGCACCTCTTCCAGCACCTGCGAATCTTCAACCAGACGAATGGTGAAGCCTTCCGTTTTATTAGGGGTAGCTTCTTTTGAAGCATACCCCATATATGAAACCTCGAACACTATGGGTGAGATATTGCCTGGAACATCCAGTTTAAAATTACCATCTATGTCCGTAATGGTTCCGATAGTAGAACCTTTTACTTTAACAGTAGCTCCCACCAAAGGATCGGATGTCTTTTCATCCACCACCTTACCTTTGTAAAGCCTATTTTTATTAATATTTGCTGCTGCCCAAACTTCCGCAATCTCATTTCGAGTATCGTTCTCAGCCACTGCCAGCATAGGAAACAACGACAGGCATGCAACAAACAGATACTTGTGTTTCTTCATAATGTTCTTCAGTTTTTTATTAATTATTTTGCATCAAATGCGACAACATATACAGAGCCTTCCCCTTCTACACCAGCTACCAACCGATCCTTTATTTTTATAGATGGTGACCAGGAATCTCCAGTCTGCCAGTTCGTAGCGCCAATAGACATAATATCTTTCCAACCTATTTTGTTAAGTACATAAGCTGCCTGTAACAAAGTAAGACCGTCACTACCGTCAGCTTCTCCTCTACCAACTACTGCTATACCAACTTTACCATCGTATGTTTTTCCAATCAATGCACGACGTGCAACTTCATTATCCCCCATACTGTCATTGAAACCATTGTTGCCCATCACTTGTTTATAAGTAAGCTTTTTACCATTCTTAACCAACCAAGGATATCCATAAGCTGCATACTTCACATTCCATGCACCATCCAAATAGTTTCGACAATCAAAAGTTGTAGAACCCGGGAAAGAATATGGTTCCGGATATTTATTATCATCATTAATATCCTCACTGTAATTTGCCTCATAGAATCTTACCTTCATTAGAGCATTATTTTTTACCGTAGCAACATTGAAGGCAATCTTCCCTTCTTCAGTAAATCCAAAGCATTCTCCAAACTGCACATTCTCCGGTTGTTGCTCAATCCAAGGAAAGTTAGAACAATAAGTCTTATTATCAGCATATAGAATTCCCCTGCCACCTAGGTTACCCTTATCCTTTATATGGCGACCGGTTAGTACTACCAGATTATTCACCTCTGATAAAGATATACTATTTTGGTCATCAACAATTAATTTACCTTTTACTTTGGAAACATCCAATGTCACAATGGTAAAGTTTACACCTGAGATACTAACCATTCCCGGATACGTAGCAGGATCATTGAAGTCACCCAATACAGCCATTGCCTCGGATTGCGTCTTACCATTCCAACCGCTCGAATCCCAACGCTCCGGATTTGCCTTCACCGGTTTTTTATCAATGACATTATTCAACTGAGCATTATCTATTTTTATCACCGTAATATATGGATACTCCGCTTTGTCTACATAGTTTTCCGTCACATCCTGAAAACCGAACTCACCAGCCGGAGTCATAAGAGCCGAATAATCAATCTTTAATGTATATGGACGATCAGTACCCGCAACTTTAATATTCAACACAACCGGATCGTCTGAAAGATCAAATGTAGTAGTCTCAACCGTAGCTCCTGCCATTAAAGCCCCATCAGCAAAGTTCAACTTAACGTTACTCCTATCCATATTCGCATCATAGGTAATCACCATTTCCTTAGTGGCATTATTTATTTTCAATACATAGCCACCTTCTACTGTAATCTTGGAAGCATCAATAATCGGAAGAGCATTAGAAGTTACTATTACCTTATATTTCACCGTTTTCCCGTCCGGTCCCTTAAAGTATAAGTCAGGATCATCTGTCATATCGTAACTATTCACATCTGTAGGATAGGTAAGCTGATAACCGGTATTTACTTCAACTGTCAGTTTACAATCAGAAAAACTCTCGGCCTGATCAAAAGCAAACGTAATCGTAGTACCGTCTACAGTACCCTGTACTTTTTCTCCGTCAGCCTCCACCTGCACTGATTTGAAAGGAGTCGTTATGGTTATTCCGTTATCATCTCCATCATCCATCTCATCATCACTGTCCGAACAGGAAACACCCAACATTATTCCCAAAATAGAGAATAACATCCAAGAATACCTTTTTAGAAAAAATTCTGTTTTCATAATCTTAGAAATTTTAAAAATTAATGTTAATAATGTTATGTTTTCATAGCCGGATTATCTGGCTATCAATGCCCCAAAAGTAAGTTACATCTACACAAAAAAGGTCGAAAATTTACCGGAAAAACTCTCTAAAGTATAGAAATACGCACTTTTTGCCGAGATTTTCCTTTTATAGCCTCTTTTACTCTTTCGATATCGTCGACTGATTGATATCATTTACGGAAGAGTTATCAAACTGATGCTTCTTCTTTCCGAAGGTGAAACGATAGTTATCACATATTCTTAAAATGGTCTATTTACCCTATTACGACAGCCGGAACAGTTTTAACCAGTTCGTTTTTAGTGGAATATCGATATGTTCCTATCTGCCTTGCACATTTGTCGGAAGGGATTTTATTTTTTTCCTCGTCATAATAAGATTTGTCATCATAATTGATAAGCAGAACCAATATTCTATCGGAATAGAAGAGGCCACCAGTCCATGCCAAAGCGGCATTCGGTGCCAGAACTTGCATAACTTCTGACGAATGTCATACGCTTCTGTTTCGCCTTGTCCTTCTACAGTACAAGAGCATATCATTTGTTTTGTCTCGGCAGATATAATTACTAGATGTAGATTATATTCCCAACTCCCTTTTTAGCCACACTTTCATCACCGGATCGGGAATGATAACTTGTCGTTTCTCGATCTCTATAAGTTCCTTTTTGACCAATGCCCTCTTGACGATGCTTACATTTGCAGACGAACCGAGTTGATATTTCTGTAGAACCTCTTGTGTGGAAAACTCGCTATGTACCCCGTCTATAATAGCTCGCAGAAAATTCATCTGATAGGTAGTAAGGCTCTCAGTCTGCTTCTCGAACAATGGGGTATTTTGATCGATGATATCCTGATATGCCGCCTCAAAATCATGTTCGGTAGCAGTTCCGTCCGTGTGTATCCATACCAACCATGCCAGCTGCTGTACATAAGACGAATGGTTATCCACTATTTGGCATATTTCTTCGGCCAATTCTCTTGAGATCCGCTTGCCTGTAGCTTCAAAACGACCGCATATATAATTCACCCAATCCGACGTCCCGATTTTCGGCAGATAAATGGCATCACCGAATTTATAGAACGGAAGACTCTTTTTCTCGAACAGTTCATTCATCAAATGCTTCTTACTACCGAACAGACAATAGGATACCGACTTTTGTAGTTGCCATACGGAACGCAGTCGCTTCTGGAACGTCTTAGAATCCTTGAACTCGGCAATCTGCTGGAATTCGTCGATACACACAACGATATTACAACCTTTCTTCTGTGCTATTTTTTCCGGAAGCTGCAAAATCGCATCAACATCATTACCCTCGGGGTTCATCTCAAGTGAAATGGAGAAATCCGTCATCGGATCTGTACCCATGGAGATTTTTGGACTGATACGAGAAAGGAATAGTTTTATATTCTCCAGCCACTCATCCAGTTTCGAAGATGTTTGTTTGAGGACAGCAGCCGCAAATGCATCATAGAAATCCTTATCACTACGACATGAAAAAATATCAAGATACACAACTTTCAATTTTTCGGATTGCGCCAAACGACATACTTTCTGCACCAACGAGGTCTTACCCCAACGACGAGGTGAAATCAGTACGGTATTGACACTATGCCGAAAATTCAGCAACAGACGCTCCGTTTCTTTCTCTCGGTCGGTAAAATTATCACCGGATGCTGCAACACCAAATGTAAAAGGCTTATTCTCCATAATCTCCAAATGCTATTCAAATGCAAAGATATGAAACAACTTTATTACTAACAAGGTTATTACTAATAAAGTTATTACAGATGTTGCTTTTCTTATATTAGCTGTATTAGAATTATTTTGTAATGGCTAATTTTGGTTTTACGAAGGAATTCTTATCGAATACATCGTCTTGTCCTCAGTACATATTTCGTTGGCACCCAGCACCGTCACTTCCTGAATCTGCTCCACCTGTTTATCCAACTGGATATCTCCCAAACGTACAAAAGATTCTTTTATTCTTAATGCCTTCATCCTATTCAAGCAAATTTTATGAAAAATCAGACTCTTTCTTGCTCGTTTCCGGCATAGTTTAGTACCTTTGCCGACAATAAATAACCATCAACATTCATAAAATAATGACTTCTCATTTCGACTTCTCCGAAGTCCCCTACTCCTTCGGCCTGTGTGCCGCCGAAAACTGCCCGAAAGCCTCAACCTGCCTGCGCCGGATTGCCATGCAGTATGCTCCTGTCAACAGAATTTTCCTGCCGACGATGAACCCTAACCGGATAATAACCGGAAAAGGTAAATGTGATTACTATTGTTCGAACGAGAAAACCCGCTTTGCACTTGGCTTTACACGCACGGCAAATGCACTCACCGTGCGAATGGCAAGTACGTTCCGCTACCGGATGATTAGCTACTTCGGACGCAAGAATTACTACTTGAAACGCCGGGGAGCACTGAAAATCACTCCTGCCGAACAGATATATGTCATAAACGTTGCTAAAGAACTGGGGGTAGTACTGAATGACTACTTCGACGGTTATATAGAAGAATATAACTGGAACGCTTAGTCGTTCCTGCCATGTCTTCGGAAGAAATTTTCGTTTCTACAGAGAACACTGTTATATCCATTTAGAACCATGGTGGTTTCTCCGTAGGGAAACTACAAGGAAACTGTAACACTCTAACAAACAACTATATATCTTTATCACGCTTTGCCTTGCTCCATGTATTCTTTGGGAGTCATGCCGTACTTTTTCTTGAAACAAGTACTGAAATATTTCGGGTCGTTGAAGCCTACTGCAACGGCAAGGTCGGTTATCCTTATTTTACTTTGTCCGTCCATCAGTTTGCAGGCAGCAGTCAGCCGGACATTCAGGACAAACGCTGAAGGTGTCAGTCCTGTCAACGATTTCAGTTTCTCTGTCAGCACTGTACGCGAAGCCCCCATCTCACTGACAAACTCCACCTGACCGAACTCCACATCATTCAGATGAGCATTCACGCAGTCTATCGCACGCTGAAGGAATGTCTCGTCAAGTGAAGTATACTCCAGTTTGTCTACTTCAAAAACAACCTGCTTACGAAAATCAGCCCCTTTCCGTTCCTGTCGTTTCAGGCAATTCATAATCTGCGCATAAAGCAGTGAAAAGTTGCATGGTTTACTGATATACCCGTCAGCCCCGGAATTATATCCCTCTATCTGACTTTCTTCAGCCCGTTTGGCTGTCAACAGGATGACAGGAATGTGGCAATATTCGAATTTATTCTTTATATACCTGCACAATTCTATACCGTCCATTTCGGGCATCATAATATCGGAGACAACCAAGTCTATGCCCCCTTCTTGCAACACTTCAAGCGCCTGTCTGCCATTTATGGCGGTTTTTACACGGAAATAGTTGGAAAGCAGATTAGAGAAAAGCATGCACAATTCTTCATTGTCATCGACAATCAACAGCGTATAGTCCGCCGGATGAAGTTCTGTTTTTTCGTCCGGCTCATTGCCTTCTTCCGTTTCATTGATATAAATCGGAACAGGAAAAGCTGTCTGTCTCTGCGCCGTCACTGTCTCATCAAGCTCTCCCTGTCGGTAGGTTTCTTTATTGACAGGCAGCATGATACGGAAACAATTGCCCGTCTGCTCATTGCTGAATGCTTCGATTGTCCCATGATGGAGAGCTACCAGGTCCTTTACCAGTGCCAGACCTATCCCCGTACCTATTGTATTATGTCTCCTGTAATCACCTTCATAGAAACGCTTGAACAATCCGTCTATCGTTTTCTGTGTCATCAGTTCCCCGGTATTGGTCACGTCAATCTGCAAGGTATATTCGTCCGCCAATGCCGCCCGGACACAGATCTGTCCGTCCTCCGGTGTATACTTCGCCGCATTCGACAAAAGATTGTACACTATCTTGTCAAGCTTGTCAGCATCGAAGAAGCCGAAAATTATATCGGGAGTACTTTCAAAAGAAAGAAGCTGGCGTCTCTTGCCAAGCAAAGGTATAAAGGCTTCCGCACAACTGCGCAAAAAAGAAGAGATGTCTCCATAAGATACACAAATCTTCAGATTGCCGCTTTCCACCTTTCTAAATTCCAATACTTGCTGTACCAGACGCATCAGGCGGGTAGCATTGGCAGTCATCACCGTGTACAGTGTGCGTTTGTCTCCCCCTCTCTTCAGGTTTTCGAGCGAGGCAAGAATGATGCTCAGCGGAGTCATCAACTCATGGGTGATGTTCGTAAAAAACTGTAATTTCAAGTGGTTAATCTCCTGAATCTTCTGTTTCTCCAACTTGCCAATCTGAATCTCATGCTGCATGCGCATCTTATATCGCAGGAAACGAAAGACGAAATAGAGAATCACCGCAATTGCGACGGCATACAGGCAATAAGCCCACCACGTCAGCCAGGGAGCGGGAAGAATGCGGACCTTCAGGGTTCTCTCCGTATTTCCCCACGCACCATCCTCGTTCGTTCCCTTCAGACGGAACAGGTAAGTGCCCGCCGGCAGGTTATTGTAAGTGGCGAAATGGCGTTGGGCATCCACCACGATTTCTTTATCATCATAGCCTTCCAGACGATAGGTATACATATTCTCCTGCGGATTCACGTAATTCAAAAGAGAAAACTCGATAGTAAAGTTATTGTCCTGATGCTCAAGTGTGATTTCGTCTGTATAGTTCACGTCTTTCTCTGAGAAACGCCGCCTCTCTTCCGGTGTCATACTTCTCAAAGAACGATTATGCACTTTGAAGTCTGTAAACACGAGGGGGAAAGAAGAAGGTTTATAGCCTGTCTTGTCTACCATGAAACTCCGTATCCCGTGCGAACTTCCGAACATAAGCCTCCCTTCGGGCAGCAGGCAACAAGACGCACGATTGAACGAAAAAGTTTCCATATCATCGGCCACCGCATAATAGTTTATGTTTTCCAGTACGTGGGCTTCATTCATGGTAAAGGAAAGCACCGTATTATTGGTCGTTATCCATATCTTCCCCCGGCTGTCCTCCACAATGTTGGTGATTCCCTTATTCTCTATAGTAGAGAAAGAATTGATGGTCACAAACATATCCTGCCGACGGTCGTAGTAAGAAAGCCCATTCCACATAGAACCTGCCCAAATCTGCTGACGGGAATCGACCAACAGGCAAAAGACATTCTGTACGTCACGCTTCTGCCCTACGGCATATCGTTTGTAAGTCTTGTCCTGCAAGTTGATGCGGACAATCCCTTCATAGTTGGTAGCAATCCATATATTTCGTTCCGCATCTTCCTTAATATCGAAGATACGTGAATAAAGGAATTCCAGTTCTGCGCCGAGCATCCATTCCGACAGTTTATGAAACTGGTCGTCCGCATCTAGAATATAAACTCCCTGCCGAGTACCTATCCATAAATTCCCTTCCGAATCTTCCATCAGCGTATGGATGCAATCGCTTTCGAATTTCTTTTCGGTCAGGCTGTTCAATGACCTTACTTTATGATTTTTCTCATCATAGAGCCAGATTCCACGGCTATAAGTGCCGAAGCAAATCTCCCCCGTTTTCTTTCTCCTGATAATTGCGTCCACAGCAGATGTGTACGGCAATTCCTTGAAATCGGGATGCTGCTGATAATTGACACAAGTATGTGTCCGGTCATTATAAAGAATCATTCCAAAACCGATAATTCCCATCCAATATTCGTCGTTTCCGGCATAAAAGATACTCCGTATGGAACTCGTATTGTACAGTTCTCTCACTGTCTCCATCCGGTCGATGCCGAATTTCTTATTATCCGTCTGAATCTTACAAACACCGCCGCCGAACATGCTTATCCACATCTGATTGTCATGTGTACGCTGTATCGAACTTACTTCATTGTAGGGCAGTTCTCCTATCTCACTACCCGGCAGATAATTTTCGAAAGAATAGAAATCATTCTCATCATGCATGATACTCAAACCGCTACGGGTACCCACCCATATACGATGCAACTCGTCCTGCTCGATAGCATATACGATGTTATCATACAGTGTATTATCCTCGCCTTCTACCCGATGAAAACGGTCGTACTGCATACGTCCTGTCGTATAAGGTGTTTTCAACTTCACAAGCCCTCTGTCCCAGGTTCCAACCCAAATCTGTTGCTTGTCGTCCTGATATACTACATTGGAAAAATACAAGACCGGATCAAGATAGGTATAAAATTTATTCCGCCCCACATCATAACGGTAAAGACCGCTTTCACAAGCTTCTATCCAAATGTCCCCCTGCATATCTTCCATAATGGACGAAACTCCTCCCAACCTCCGGCTCGACAAATCAATACGCTCAAATGCATCCTCCGCTTTTCTCTTTCTGAAAAGCCCCTGGGCGCCGCCTACCCAAATATCCCCGTTCCTTGCACAAAAGATATCCGCCGCGTTCAAAGGTTCCAAGTTTTCACTTCCGATACGCTCTATCTCTCCGGTAAGCTTATACAACTTGAATACTCCTTTTTCCGCAGCAATCCATAAGTTTCCGTCCTGATCATCGGTCACCGCATTCAGATAACAGTTGAAAGAAAAATTCGTTCCATCATTCAAACCATAATTCACCACACTATAACCGTCATAACGCACAAGCCCATTGTAAGTCGGAAGCCAAATATATCCGTCGGAATCCTGATACAGTATCCGCACCTCATTAGTAGGCAATATATTTGATGAAATGGGAATGAATTTTAAATTGGAAATATACTTCCTTGAATTTGCTGCATAAATATTAGTTTTAAAAAAACAAAGCAACACAAATGACAATAATAAATGAACGAGTCCTTTTTGCATAACAGATTATATCCATCAATTAGGGTACTTCGCATGAAGATAGCATTTTATCAAGATGCGCTAATAATTCAAGTTCAAAAAGATACATCCAACCGGAATCCAGCGTATTCAACCCTAGACGCGAACGATATCCCATCGGCAAGACATATTCTGCCGGTTGGTCGATTGTGCGTGTCCGGGAATAAAGTTCTTCCATATCCCTACGGATTATTTTGAAATCATCCATACATTGCCTCAGACCGTTCAGACTTGCCACATCCCTGTCTTTATCATATGCTGAAACCGCCAACAACAGACGGGCTGTATAACCGGTCAATTCGTTGATTATCGAAAAAACCTGTAAAGAATAGTCATTACGAACCGCTTTCTCACGATACTGCTTCAAAAGGAAAGCGATATCATCATGAGTTCTCTTGTTTCTTTCAGCTTCTTTTATACGTTCTGCATACTTCCTGTTCCACTCCCCTCTCTGTCCGTTAGGCAGAGACATGATCCTATAATTCCCCTTCGTCTTCCACATCGCCCTGCGGACACCATAATCCAACAGACCGGTTTCCCACAACGGGAATGTAGACTCTAAAGCCAATCTAAAATCGGGAAGTGAAGAAACTGTATTTCCAAACTCACGAATCAAATAACGACGGGAAAACTCCTGGATATCCATTTTATCCTCTATATTCCAACTATATTGTGCATTAGCTATGAATCCTTTCCAATAGGTATCAAACAGAGGAGAGGAATCATCCCATGCCGTACAAAGTATTCCTTTTAAAGGTATTTCGCTACTTATCTGATGAAAGGAACGTATATGCTCTGTCTGCCCGTTTTCCAACGGTAACATAGCAAAGGTTGTCTGTGCCGCATTAGCCCCCATCACTTGCAGACCTTGCCTGCTATACCAGTCCAATGCCAACCGATTACCTTTACTTAATGCATCTTCATATTTCCAGCGCATATAAATTACGTTCTGAGGAAACAGTCTAGCATAGCGGTTCAGTTCAGGTAAACGCGCCTCCCAAATAGAGTCTTGATGTTCCGGTTTCTCCAAATCCAGAATAGTATAGTACAAACCGACTCCCTTGAACAGCATATCATCCCAAAAAATAGGAACACGACCATGGATTTCCGCATAATCACTGACTCTTCTCAACCAATCCAACTGAAGCTGTAACGGTGTTTTGCCAGAAGCCTTACAACGGTGGCAAGTTCCAACACTCGGTGCCTCGTCTCCTCCCACATGCAGATATTTTCCGTGAGGGGTCGCACATATAGCATCCTGATAAAGTCCAAATTGCAATTTGTAATAGTCTTCATTAGAAGGACAGCAAGTCCAATCGGACTCCGCATTCTCTCGCAACAATTTATATTCATCATGTTTTAAAATAAAATCGGCATGCCCGATACCCTGAATCAAAGGACTGACATCTATATTCAGACGATAAGCATACTCCGCCCATTCTCTCCACTCTTCTACAGAAAGCGCACCTGACAATGCGATCTTCGGATAATTCTTGTATTTCAATTTATCTTCATACTCTACAATAACGGCATTTAATTTATACTCTGCCATACGATCCAAGATATAATATAAGTAACTCTTCGGCTTCATATGGTTTTTCAGATCTATATGAATCGCACGATAGGAACTTGAGGGATAATCCGTTATCTCAAAAGCTGGCAGAGATGCATTCAACTCTACAGCATTCTGTACCAATTGTACCAACGTTTGCACTCCATATTGCAGTCCGGCTTGCGTACATGCTTCAACTATAACTTTTCCTGAGGATACAGTTAATCGATAGCCCTCCTTTTCTTTTATACGATTGTTAATCTTTAATAAAATTACACCTTTGCAAAACGATTTCAACTGTTTTCTTGGAAAATAATCCTGACGAAAAGGAATTTCAGCCTTATTCTTCAAACAATAGCCAACAATATCTTGAGGATGAATGCCTGTTTCTACCGACAGCAGCCGAATAGACCGTGGAGTAGGCAACAAAGTAGTAAAAACGTCCGAAAGTTCAAACGAATAACAAAAAGGAATGGATAAGAATAAGTAAACAAGTATAAACCATAACCTAATATTTTTCATACGTAAAAGATTTTATTTCAAAAAATAATGCGACGTTACAAAAATATCGATTTGCATAAACAAAAGTATTAATTTTCAAAGAAAAACTCTTAAGAAAACAAAAAATCTATTTTAAAGAAGGAGTCAGATAAATGCTCTCTTCTATTTCGAATGAATACCTTAAGCTTTGTCTTATTATAATTTAATATCATCATGAGACGACTTATACTATCTATTACCACTGTGCTTCTAAATTTCAACGGATTGATTACTGCATAAAACAAGATAAAGAGCCATATCGTTAAACACGTCTATTGTCAACATATAAGAGAGAAGAGATAAGTTTCAATAAGAATGATGTGAAAGGCATCTAGGAAGATCAGACAGCACCTATTGATATACATGTATAGGAGACTTGATAAATAGTACCTCCATACAAAAACAAGCAAGGGTTAAAAAAGATGATTTGCCTACAGCAAACGAATACAATATTTAGTACAACTTTTTTAAGACAAAATAGATTCTATTACTTTAGTACAACAAAAGGATCTTACATCAAGGAACCGTTTTCTTTTTCGGTCTAATGATAAATATAATCATAAGTGCTCAAACATTAAGACTCGTAAAATAACCATACAACACAGGAAGATATTGCAATAGTAAAATATTACCTATTATAATACGATCTTTATCACTTCAACTAGGTTCTGCAATATTTCTATCCCTTCCATATTTACTTTTACGCTAAACAGCATGCAGTAATATTTTTCATTCTAAACATATTATATTTAAGTTCCTATTTTTTAAACCGGAAGTGACAGATAAGAAGAGATGGCACTAAAAAAGCTATACCATTATAGTTGACTTTATTCTAAAAAGAATATCGTATATCTAACATAAGAAAGCTAACTATTTGGTAAATTCATGTGTATTAGGTTCTTTCATTTTAATAACAGCTATAAGGTGTTGCCTGGCAACCCATCGTCGTCAGTTCTAATAGTTACTATTTTACTAATTTCCTCTCCGAATTTTCAGCTCAAACTGACCTCCAATGCCTTCGCAAGCGTCAGCCTGTTTGCAAACGAGTTTGGATAACATCACAAAATTAATGACCTTGTAATCGACGGTATATCATAAAATGGATTCAACCATCCATGATCCGATTTTAAGAATTGTCTTTCGTGAATATATGCCAGATAGCAACAAGTATTTTACGTGCAATCGGACCTGTACCTTCGTCTTGTTTTTCTTTCGAACAGTAAGTTGTTTGTGGCTAAACTTATTGAGGAAGGATCTTTGTGTCCGGGAAGCCTTTCAGCCCATCAACGCAAGCAATAAGGATATCATGAACTCCACGGTTCTGCAAATCCGTCAGTACGTTTAACCAGAAATTTGCTCCCTCGTTTTTAGAGATATACATTCCAAGCAAATCCTTGTGGCCTTCCTTGTCTATACTTAAGACGTTGCAGATTGCGCGGGTAATGGTACACCCTCTCTCGTCAGTGACTTTATAATGGATAGCGTCCATCCAGACTATCGGATAAACATCATCAAGGATACGGGAACGCCAAGCCTTTATTTCTGGAAGAACACGGTCGGTTATTGAACTAATCGTTTCGGCAGAAACACGGTTGCCGAGATTTTCCTCCATCCAGTCACTGATCTCACGTGTGCTGTTACCAAGGGCATAAAGTCCGATGATACGGTCTGCTACACCCTCAGCCAAGATGGTCTCACGCTTCTTTATAAACTGAGGCTCAAAACTTGAATTACGGTCACGAGGGGTAGACACAGTGACCTCACCTAATGGAGTCTGGACTTGCTTCTACATTTTACCATTACGACGATTACCTAACTGACGTTCTTCTTCTGTAAGAGGGCATCCATCTCACCTTCCAATGCTGCATTCAATATACTTTCCAATAAGGGGGCAAAAGCACCATCCTTACCTAACAAAGGCTTACCGGCTTTCAGCTGTTCAATAGCCTTGTTCTTGATACTTTCAAAATCAAATTCTGCTTTCATAAAAAAACTGTGTTAGCAAAGTTAATATTTTATTCCTTGCTGACACAGTTTAATTTACATTCTCTTTTAATGTATATTCCACTTACCACTACCAAATTTATTTAAACTGTTATTTACACATTTATGTTGTATATAGGGGGTGTCACACGTTTACACCTCTCCTGACAACACTGCCATACGTGACATAACTCACTAAGAAACAAGGGATGTAAGTGCAATATAAGAAAATATCCAAAATGGAAATTCACACTAAAGACACCACCGTTCATAAAATTTACACCCCTTGTTCATGTACTTTATACCCTACATTCATACACTTTACACCCCATAAAAATACAGAGGTACAAATAGGAACATCTACCTGTTTGTCATAATTGATTATTTTCATATTTCCTAAAGAGGTACCTAAGCTTATCTTTTGAAATTCCAAGTTTTTTAGCTATGGTTCCTAATCCGATTACTTTTCCTTTTTCATCTTTTGTACCTCTGCGACTATGCCACCATTCAATCTCTTCCTTTGTCGGTTCTCGTCTTGCCGGTACACGGGACTGGTGACTGACAGCAACACCGGTTATTGCCTGCAGTACGTTACTGTCTGTTTTAGAAAACTTTGTAATATATCTCTCCATACAGTAATTGGCAATATAGACAGACAAATTCTCTACTGTTTTGCGTTTTCTTCTCTGGTCAGCATCAGGATTACCGGTCAGCATGTGAAGGACAATTGCACAATGGAAAGCAATACAGGCAATTCCATTCCTCATGCCGTTACGTTCTGCTATGTGGTCCTCCAGATATTGCTCATACTGCTGATCGGTCCATTTCTTCAAGGCTCTATTTACATAATCGAGATTGACCGCATACTCGCCACAAGGAATATCACCGTTAACCGGATCGTGGTAGAAACTGTATGTACGCCGCCATTCATCAATCCGGTCTCTGATATTCTCCAATGCAGCACCTTTAGGCAAGTCTAAAGTAGGAGAGTCCGCAGACAGTTCAGGAATCACGGAGAAACAAAAACGACGGGCAGTTCCACCTTCCACCTCTTTCTCATTTATGAGTGAATCAACAGCGTTGGGGGTACCTGTAAACGTACAATTAAAATATACAGGAAAAAATCCTCTGGTAGAACTCCTGCCGTTATTGTTCTGATATACATCATCATTATCAAACGCATTGCGAAGATATGAAAATTTAAGTCCACCCTTTCTAGAAAATGCCTCGTACACTTTGACTAATTCTGTTTCCATCGCATATATGTGAACACCTTGATTAAAAGCAAGAATATCCATAAATTTAGATGCGGAAACATTGATGCCTGCTGTCTGGATGATTTGTTGACAACCCTCAAGTTGCAGTTTATTGCGGTCCGATTCGAGAATGCGATGAAACAATACCTTATAGACAGTATTGAAATTACCCTTACCCGAGCCGCTAGCACCCTCTATAATCGTAAGCAGACTAGGAGAGTGAAACTTCTTGTCTAAAAACTCCGCACGTACTTTTGAAAAGCATATACCACCGAATGCCGAAAGCAAATGAAGCATCATTGCGTCCTGATAGCCATCGGGAGAGGCAGCCAAAACATCCACCAGAATAGGAATTGTAGAATAATCAGGCATAACGTACTCCGAATGAAACTTTTCAATCCACGAATGCAGCGATAGTTGGGATACACAGTTTTCTCTCTGACAATTGGGAGAGTACGCACTATTCTGTCTAAGAAGCACATCTTTCTTAATCTCACCCGCAGCATTTTTCTTCTGTATGTTGTTTTCCGTACGGGCATTATCAAGATCAATCTTGTTTCGGGTTACTCCCTTGTCCTTACGAATCTCTTCATCTGTATCAATTTTCTTTTTATACTTGTAAAAACCAACGCCGGCAATACCGAGAATTAAGCATGCGCTACCAAATTTTAGCATACTAAGAAAAGGGGCTCTACCTTTGTATCTAATTCCGGTACCAAAAGGCCCCTTCAGATATATAGTTTCATTTGACATATGTTTAAAATATAATAAAGTGTTACCATCACTCCGAATGATTAATATTCTTTTTGTTCAGCCTCCTTATCAGCTTTTGGAGACTCTACCAAGGTATTATTATCATTACGAGAAACTGTGCCGTTTTTTAGATTGCCAGAATATTACATACTGGTCTTTCCATCCCCCATGATAGCGTTACCCTGCCCCGCATCAAACACAAACACACCCTGCAGAATCTGCTCATGCATATACAATACGCAATGAGAATGCTTTACAGACCCTACATAAGATGTATTACCGGATCTGACTTTAATCCAACCAAAACGATTACTATTTCCCATATTTTTATTTTGTGATAACCGGGGCCTTATCCCCCGGTCATCTGATTTATAACTGCTATTTGCTAATGAATTCACGCAGACTCTCCTTCCAATACACAGAAGTATGACCCAAGGACTGGACTTTTGCCACAAAGTCACGTATCTGCTGGGGGGTATAGTCTTTCTTACCACTAAGAATGCCGATCTTGTAATGGTCACAGAAACCAAGCGTTTCCACAATCATGGCAAACGAGAGGGCAGGATCAATAACAGGCTCAATACTCGCCCATGTGCTTATACCGGCATTGTGCAATTCAGCCATGGCATGAACGCGCTCCATATTGCTACTTGCACCGGGTTCAAGATCATCACGGCCTGTTAACGTAAAACCTACAGAGATTAGTCCCTTATGGGATAAGGCATTCTGGACAGCAGGATGATGGAGCCAGTCCGCACGCTTGGTAAGAACTTTACAGAAGACACCCTGGGACTGTGCCTCATCCATACATCTAAAATTGAGTTCAATGGTTTCAGGCAGGCAGGGATCGGACACAAAGTTGAAATGAAGGCCGCCATCCTTAATGATGGTTTCCCTATGCCTGGTCAGTTCAGATACGAAAATTTTAAAAGCGGTCTCGGTATCAACGAGTGATTTCTTCAAAGACACAATGTTGCCTCCAAGCGTACCCGCCATAATGTTATGGTTATTAAAACAGTAGGTACAACTATGAGGACAGCCATTATATAAATTGCAGGCCCAATTGCTGTATTCACCGGCCTTTCTGCCTGGTTCATAAATAGCCTTACCGTGAAAATTGTTTTTTTTCATTGTCGTAAAATATTAAGTTTATTAATAGGTCGTTTGATACATCTCATTTCAAAACAAGTCATAAGTAACTGTGGAATAAATTATTTCTCTTCTTTGACAGTTTTATTCATGACCGTCCTACTCAGATGCCGTTCCATACCTCTCAGTGATACACCATACTCGGCGGCAATCTGTTTATGGGACATTCCCCTTTTCGCCATCATATCCCATTTTCTGATCATACCGGACGTAATCCGGGTTCTCATACGCTTTTGAGAAATTGGCGTTTGTAACGGCATAGCTGTTTCGGTATCATTCACCACATCATCAGATACGGCAGATATTTCTTTTGTCTGCTTGCGTCTCTTGACAAATCGGTTATAAATCCATACATCTATACCGAGTTCTATGGTCACTATACCAATTCCTATTACTTCTTTTTTATTATCCATATCTATTGCATTTTTTACTATCCGTGTACATACCATTTTTATAAATGGTATTCTCCAGTCGTTTTTTTTGAGAGATTCTTTATCCATAGGTATCCCAAACTTGCTAAAGCCACACCGGTACCAATGAATATAGACTATGATGCTCCTAACCACCGGTGGTAATCTCTGACAAACATTCAAGCTTCTTGATGTTTTCTGAGTATATTAAATTTTTAATTACTATTTTGCCACACATATCTTCATGTATTTTATATGTTAAGCGTTTTTGATTATAAATTTAAACCGAACCTGGTAATAAGGCAATCACTATATCCTGTAACCCTTTTAGGGTCTCCTTTATTCTGTTTTATGCGATAGTTATTTTTGCACATGTCAATTTCTATCAATCTTTAAGTTCTAAACTTCTCATCTACAATGTTTTTCAAAAACCTTGTCAAGGCTTTCTTTAGATTTAATATCTGTCTCACATCGGTCTTGACTTGCTTTTTGTCTTGACCTTGATTCATCGCTATCTCCTCCAGTCTCTCCTCTATGCTGCGAGCGTTACTTGGCTTCATAGTATAACTAGCCACAAGAAGGGCTTGTAAATACTCCATGTATTCTTGTTTATTGGTTGTCTCTATTCTCATACTCATTTGTTTTTTGATTCTGGGGTAAAATTATAAACTGCCTGAGAATCCATCAAACTCTATGAAAACACTAATGAAAACTATGAAACTATGAAATTGGGAATACAAAAAAACACTTACCTGACCGATAAGTGTTGTTTGACGGATGGGAAGAGAATTTATTTCAGACTATTAAATATTCCTTGCATTCTAGTGGACGGACTGGTCGCTTGATTCTTTGCTCCGTTGATTTTCGGTGGAATTCCGTTAATATCATGGAAGAAATTTTTGGTCTTTTCCCAGATTTTTGTAGTACCTTCATAGTATTCCCAGATCAAACTGAACAGTTCACGTGACTGACCTTGCCAACTGATGGAGGAAGGGTCGTCTCTCTGAGGAGCATAGTCAGGACACATCCGATACATGAAAGAGAAGTAGGTTTCTTCATCCCATTTTAATAAGCTTTTATCAACAAGAGCCCTATATAGTCTACGGCATCTTTCTTCATTCATTTTTCCCCCCTTAGCGACATAGCAAAAATATTCATTTTTACTTTTCTTCCTTTTGATATTTTCCGGAATAACCAACTCTGTAATAAACTTGTCTTTAAAAAGCTCCAATATTTCTACTGTTTCACCTGTATAAGTCCTTATATCTATTTCTTCTTTCAGAATGGATGCCTCTATTTTTTTTGTATGTTCACATAAGGAGATAAGCTTCTGCACCCGTTCAACCGCATCAATATTGATTTTTAATTCTAAAAAATTATGATGTAAATAAATACATGCAAAAAAGAATCTCATCACACTTTGATACATATAGTGATAATCTAGGTTTGGGAGCGATGCATCATCTTCCGTTTCTTCCATATCTATCCCTTCAAGTATAGCATAGTTCATTTTTGTATCTTTCTCATTCAATAGTATATATTTGTTCTCCAGAATGAAATGTATTCGATCTGATGGTTGGATATCTTGGTTAGAAAGAAAAGACGCCAACATACGTATATAATACCAGACTTTTGCCACCAATGCTGCTGTCTCGTATTTCGCTGGCGAGAGTAAGGTTATGGTATCAACAAATTTTGTAGTGTTTTTCTCTATTACATATTTTACCAGTATACGCTTTGTCTTTCTGTTTACTTTAAGTATTTCTATTATTTGAGAAACTTCCTTTTGTGACATTTCTTCAAGCATGTCGTAAAAGCTCCATTCGCATAATGACATTTCGTCCCCGTCACCTATTTCCTCCTCGTCACCTTCGTTAATCGCTTGTTGTATCAATCTTTCAAGAGATATGCCTTCTAACTCTTCCGCCATGGCGAATAATAATTCATCATGATATTGGGAGGGATATATATTCGCATATCTAAACAGCTGGTAATTTTGTAGTCTTAAATATCTTTTATATTTTTGCATTATAAAAACAGTTACTATGGGACAAGTTATTTTATTTGTGCGTGTATCTACTGAACAGCAGCATTTGGAGTCTCAAGAAGATACTCTTAGAAGAGCTGCTATTGCTGATGGTTATAAGGAAGAGGATTTTATAATAATCGGCAAGAAAGAAAGTGCTATTAAATTGGATGAGGATAACCGACAAGGTTTGCAAGAATTGAAGAAGTATCTCCTCGAATTGGATATAGATTGCGTCTATATATTTGAACTGTCCCGTCTTTCTAGAAAACCAATGGTATTATATTCTATTCGTGACCAGCTTTTGGAAGCACGTGTCCAATTAAAGTGTTTGAATCCGCTCTTCACACTCCTTAATTCTGAACGTACTGGATTTGACAATACAGCTTCAATTATATTCTCACTGTTTGGCACAATGGCTGAACAAGAAATGATTGAGAAGGCAGAGCGTTTTCGTCGTGGTAAGCGAAGATTAGCAGAAGAAGG
The DNA here is from genome assembly GCA_934716785.1 of uncultured Bacteroides sp. Lineage (GTDB taxonomy): Bacteria > Bacteroidota > Bacteroidia > Bacteroidales > Bacteroidaceae > Bacteroides. Next base: position 27,629 of record CAKUYM010000002.1, read on the forward strand.
TCGTTATAATGGTGGTAATATTCCTTTCGGATACAAAATTGACAAAGAGCATAACAATAAAATTGTAGTCAATGACGAAGAGGCTAGACTGGTTAAAGAAATTTTCAATTTATATGAAAGTGGTGTTTCACAACCACAGCTGGCAAAAGAGTATTATCGGAGAGGAGAAAGAAAGCTTACTGTTTCTTTTATAAATAATATTTTGAATAATGAGAGGTATACGGGACGCAAGCAATGCTACCGAGGCTCTTCGTATGAAAGGGTATATCCACTTCTGATTACTCCAGGACAATTTCAACGTTGCCGTGAGAGAGCCCGAAGTAATAATACTACCGCTGACAAAACCAAAAACATATATTATGCAAACAAGTTAATAGTCTGTAAGGATTGTGGATGTTACTGGAGTGCTTCTGGTTCTAAAGTATCATATCATTGTTATGATGCTTTCAACGTAATGAGAAAATATGATCACTACAAAACTCCTCAATGTAGAAATAGGAAAAGTATCAGTATAAATATAATGGATAGTTTGCTTTGGCATATAGCGAAAGATGCAGAACTGGACTATATCATAAATACAGCCTCCGAAGATAAGCAGAAATATGAGGAGCGCATAAATGTTCTAGACCAAAAAATATCCTTTGTAAAAGTCAGACTGGAAGACCTGGATAAAAAGCGCAATAGAATAGTGGAATCTTATATTGAAGGCGACCTGACAAAAGAGAAGCGGGACGAGAAGTTTTATGCTTTAGACGAGAACAAGAAGGAGATACTTTTGGAACAGGCATCATTTCAGCACGAGAAGGAACATCTTGAATTCCTACTGAAAGATATTAGGATGGAATATAATATTGACGACGTATCAAACATCGTTTCTCATTTGGAAAGAACCATGTCCTTGGAAGAGAAAATTGCTAATATCAGTAATGATGCAGAACGCAGTAGGATAATCCACCGACACATACAAAAAATAACTGTTGAGAACAAAGAAATCGATTATGAGTTTGGAATAGGTAAAAGAAGGACATCTACCCGTTTTATTACCATTAAGTTCTATAGCGGTGATGTCAAGTATTATCATTATCTGCCTAGTACAGGGAAGGGTGGCGTAGTATTATTATCAACGTCCGATGGTATTCCTATGGAAAAGATAAGATTAGAATACCTTGACCGTTTCTGTGACGAGGGGAAAAGGCGTCGGAATCAGAAAGCGAAGGAGAAAAGGCTGAAGGAGAGAGAAGCCAAATATCCAGAAAGTGAATACATATTGGGGTATTCTAACTTGGCCAATTTTCTCAAGGTCGATGCGTCGACAGCTTACCGATGGGTCGAGACTTTGGGCGTATTAAAACCGGCAGTGGTTGACATATACAATAAGAAGATTGTCGTCAACAGAAAAAAGTGCGTGGAACTTCTTAAGGCAGCGGCAGAACATAATGTTTGGGCAAGAAAGATGTTTAATAATATAAACAATTAGTACCATAAAATGAGAAAAATAGACCTGGAAGCTTTTTTTGAACTGATAAAGAGATTCAACTCTTCTCCCTCTGATGAAAAGGAAAAAGAAATAATTAAACATTATATTGAGAATCTGTCTCCTGAAGATTCAGAGTTGATGTCGTCTGAATCTGCTGCAGAATATTCTGATGAGGATAACTGGCGTATGCTGTATCTGAATACGGATTTAATAGCGTTTTTAGCAATTAACTCTCCCGATTTTGATAATATGTATTTTAGAGGCGAGCATAAAATTATAAACTATACAGAGTTTTACAATATAAGTTATTTAGTTAGATATCCAGATTGAAATCATCCCGGTTCCTTTCGATAAAATTTCAGACCAAAGAAAGGGAGAATCCAGTGCTGCGATTCGCGAGCGGGTCATTAAGGCCCGGCAGATACAGGAGAAACGTTATACCGAATACTCCGGTATCCATTGCAATGCACAGATGAACAGCAAACTGCTATCGTTATATGCCCGTCCGGACGACAAAGGACTCACTTTACTGAAGAATGCGATGGAACGGCTCAACCTCTCCGCCCGCGCCTACGACCGGATACTAAAGGTGGCACGCACCATCGCCGACCTGGAGGGAAGCGAGCAAATTTGCTCTCCTCATTTGGCGGAAGCTATAAGTTATCGGAATCTAGATAGGGAGAACTGGGCGGGGTAGCAGGTTGTCTTCAATTCCCATTTTGTAAAATAATCACGCCATACTGTTTGTATGCTATAATTACCTCCATCAGGAAAGATTCCATATAAGGAAAAGAGATTTGGCATAAATCGTTACAGCGCGGCTTATAAACTATCCATGTTGCTATAGTCTGTAACATCAAAATAATCCAGACAACCGCATGAAAAAAAATAAAGATAGAACTTCGAGTGAACTTGGTAATGTTGTTGATTTCATAATGCAAAGGTAAGATTTTTAACGGAATGTTAAATTCTCAAAAATAAAAAGTGACCCACTGTAAGTGCGCTAATCTTCCCGATAACCCGTGCAAACAATCCATCTGTATCTTTCGCATAATTCCTTATAATCATAAACTGGTCACACAATTGGGAGAATAGGGCTTCAATTCTTTTTTCTCGCTTTGGCAAAAGCTGGAAATGTCGGCTTCCATTCTTCTTGTTTACACCTGTATGGTACCTCTAATCTGATATTGGCTGTTTCAAGCAGTTCCAATTGTACTTGGGCACTTATATATCCTCTGTCTACTTACAGTCCTGCAATATATTAACTATAAAAATGCCCCATTGGCAGAGTTAAATATGTGCTAATTTAATTCCACCAACGGGCTATAATAATAAAAAAAATCAAGTCACGATTAAGACTTTATGGGATCACTTCATGTTCAGTAAAGCATAAGCACACCACAAGATAGGTGCCTGTCCATGATAATCTCCAGCAATACGAGGACGGTCCATATAATATTGCTTACTGTTTTTCTTTCCCGTTCCGATACAAACTTCAGTAAGATCATTCTTATCGTTTATATAATTGCACAGACCCAACCAAGCTCTGCGTGCAACAGGGGCAAATTCTTCTTTATCCAACCACCCGTTTTGGACACCTACAATCATGGCATAAGCAAACATAGCCGATCCTGATGTTTCAGTCCAAAAATCTGGCTGGTCTATCAACTGATTCCACAATCCATCTTTGTTCACGTATTTTTTCAAGTTGTTCATCATCAAAAGATACCCTTTCATAATCCGAGCCCTATTTGAGTCATTCTCCGGTAGGTTAAATAGAAGTTCCGTCATACCTACAGCCATCCAACCATCTCCGCGCCCCCAATAATAAGGTACATCCGGTGCATGATAGAAAAGACCATTCGGATGTTGGAGTTCATCCAGATACATCACCATTTCTTTGGCTGCACGATTAATGTATTTTGTATCTCCAGTTACTTTATAAGCCTCCGACTGCACAATGGTAATCATGTACATATCATCAATCCAAAGACGAGTTTGCCAAGAATAGCCCTTCTTATCCCATTTACGTTCTTCTTCATTCGCTTTGGCAGGAAGCTGCCATTGGGTATCAGCATAAGGCAATCCGAGGTCCAAATAACGCTGATCTTTTGTGATACTATAAAATCTAAGAGGCAGACAACCAAACATATTTTGGTCTACGTGTATTGGTGGAGGAAGGAGTTCTTTTTCCAAATGAAACAACAACTCGAAGCGGTTTCTCAATTGTTTAATTAATTCTTTGTTATTCGTCAATTCTGCAAAACGGAGAGCTCCATACCATGTACATACCTCAGCGTAATGGATTCCTTTATCACCATACAACTGATGTTTGGTCTCCATTAAACGCTTACTAAGTTTATCTCCAATAGTCTTTGGATCAGCTTTCACAGGAAAATCTCCAAAATAATTTTGAGCAGTAGCTATACCGGTTGCACAGAAAGCGACCAGTAACAATACACAAATTAAATAATAGTTCTTTTTCATCATTACAATTGTTTCTATATAATTAATTATTCATTTATTATCAGATTACAGCTCGTCACCAGTAGTATCTAACGGCTTATAAAAGAGACATCGCTGACTGCCTCCTCTTCTTTATTATTGGTAATAGGGGGAATTGCCCTATATCTGTCCCGAAGAAATAATCAGACTAGAACACGGGATAAAGATTTCGACAATATAACCATAGTTGTCAACACAAACGTCATTGGTTCATTAAGTATTCACTTCTACACCCATCTCCGCATTGTTCCACTTGCTAACATTGATGAAGAAACAATAGGAAAACTATTCTTTCCGGTCCCTTTGTCGAGTAAAACTTGCACTTTTGCCGAAATCAGGCTACTATAAAATAAGCCAAGTAATAAGATTTTATTTTTCATAGCTTTCCTCATCTATCAGAATCTGTCTTCATCGGCCACAGCCTCTTCCCAAGTTTCCCATATCTGCACATTCGGATCATAACCATCATAACCGTAGTTCTGATACAAAGGAGCCTTTCCGTTAGAAACAATTGCTTTTTCAGGAATAGGCCAGTAAATGTTATGTTTACCCATGATATAGTTGATATCTGTTTTAGTAGCATTTACGTTAATAGTAACGCCTTTGTTGTACATACCTTTCTTTATGCAACGTTGGTACCAATAGCTACCACCTTCAGAGTCGGTACCAAATTGCTTATCGAATGTTTCCACTTTATATGTATTCCCGAACTCATCCGCTCTACCGCTAATAGCCAAACAGAGTGATACACGGGTTAACTCCACATTACGCCATTCTTCAAAGAAAAGTTCACGCGCACGTTCATCCATGATATCGCCGATAGTAACCTTACCAGTGTAGAATTCAGTACAATGAGCACGTTCTCTGATAATGTTTATATCATCCTTGATTGTTGGATCATCCGGATTGATATAGAATTTTACTTCTGCACGCAGCAGGTAGGCTTCCGCCAAACGATACAAATACCAATCAGCAATACTGCCATCCGTAGCTCCTTCCAGACCATTATTGGTTTCCTTAGCTTGATTGATGACATCATTCAGGCAGAAAATGTAATGAGGGACGTCATACCAACGACGAATAGTGTCAGAACACATCAAATCTCCCTTACGGGTAACAAGTTCATTTTTCTCATTGTAATAATCATCTTCTGCGTAAAGCTTAATATTTTGCCCAAAAAATTCAGAATCCGGATTATTACATTTCAGTTTCTCCATGTGCATCCAGTTTCCCGTCTCTGCACTATGCCGCAAATCGGTTTGATCCATTTTATCATTAACAGCCCACAAATCGTCTTGATAGAAAGTGGTAGTACGGAATGTAGATATACCACGTCCCAGTCCACGCATATAATCATATTCTTTACGATATTTACCATCTTTACGAGTATAGTTGAATAGAGCTTGCTTTCCATCAGGCATTTTGATTCTATTATCAAAGAAGAAAGGATACATAATACGCATAGTCAACATCGGGATGAATGATTCTTTAGCTGCTCCCCGGTTAGGCATACCCATAATCACTTCTTTGTTGGCAGCAATCAACTTGTTCTCCGGACGATGTAAATCCCAGATAACATTGCGGGTAATGGGCCATGATACAGATTCGCCGCCTTCAAAAAAGGTCCCGAAAGATTCTTTCATCAAAGAATAGCCTGATTTATCAATTAAGATATCCAACTGTTCCTTTGCCTTCCCGAATTCGCCAATAGACATATAGAGTTTAGAAAGCAACATACGGCAAGCGCCTTTATTTACCATACCAACATAATCCATATCTTTCTGTTCAGGAACCCATTGTACAGCAAATTCCATATCTGCTACCATTTTTTTCAGAATAGCGTCACGGTGAGTAGATCGATAGTTCTGCTTAGGAACTTCCGGAAGTTTTGTCAACAAAGGTACATGTCCAAATTGAAAAACTAATGAATAATAGCGATAAGCCCGATGGAAATAGGCACGGCCAATGTATTCGTTTTTCAATGTTTCGTCCATTGGTACATTACCAATAAACGAAAGTATTGTATTAGCATTTCTAACACCTTCAAAATTTTGTCTCCAGAAGAAGTATATACTGTTTGTGCGTCCTAGATTTTTTTCGTTAGTTTGGTCGCTGTTCGGCCTCAACAGATTGTCAACATTATCCAACAACCCGCTTTTATCAGTCGCAGACGGTACCATCAAATCTGAAAAAGTATATTCTGTGGGCAGTGCTATCATCTCTCTGGAATCTTCACTCACATAATTACGTTTAAGCTGACGGTCACAAATAGCCAATACAGATTTTATACCATTTTCCGTAGAAAATACAGTTTCCGGTTCAAACATTGTTTGAGGATCCGGATCCAAAAAACTTTCTGAACATCCGGTCAACATTAATGAAGTGCCTACAAATAAAGCTACACTTTTACAAATATATTTTTGAATATAATTTTTCATATACGTTTCTGTTTAAAAGATTAGAATGTTAAATTAAGTCCAAGCGTCCAAATACGAGATGCAAAATTTCCGGTTTCAGGGTCGCCATATCCTTCCCAATCTTTAGCCCATACAGCTGCGTTACGAACAGAGCCATACACTTTCACACGATCGATTTGTATTTTTTCCGTCCAAGCCCTAGGCAATGTATAGCCGACAGATATATTTTCTAAACGAATGAAAGAACGATTATATAATCTACGTGCACCTTTTGCACCTTCCGGGCCTTGCGCCTCGATACGTGCATATTTATTAGTAGGATTGTCTACAGTCCAATATTCCTTCGCATTCTTGTTCACCAATCTGTAAGTCATGCCGCCACCGTCGTCATCATTGTTCAAATACATACTTTCCAGACTCTTATGCCCCATACGAGAGTAAATATTCACAGAAAGGGTTAAATCTTTCCACAAGGTGAAATCATTACGCAATGCCCATGTAACCGGAGCGGCGGTTTGTCCTTGGAATACTTTATCATCATTATTATAGACAACCTTTACTAAATTACCATCAGCATCGTATTGGTCGTTAGCCGGATTGTTCCATACTTTCGGGTCTCCAGGAACCTGCCCGTATTTTTTAGCTTCTTCAACCTCATCTTTCTGCCAGATTCCCGTCACTTTATAATCCCAAATCGCACTAATAGGCTTATCGATAAACCAGCCGGCTGCCACATAGTCCGCTTCTCTTGAACCTACCACACTTCCAGTGGCATCCACTATATCTTGACGATCACCAAACAAATGTTTGATTCTGTTTTTATTATATGAGAGACTGAATGATGAGCTCCATTGGAAATTTTTCTTATCAATATTCAAAGTATTCAATGCCACCTCAAAACCACTATTATCCACCTGTCCTAAATTGGTAGTAATATTCTCAAATCCAGTAAAGTTAGACAAAGGTTGTCTCATAATCATATCTTTGGTACTCATTCGATAATATTCCAATGTACCTGTAATACGGTCATTTAAAAATCCAAAGTCCAATGCAAAGTTCCACGATTGTGTTTTTTCCCATTGCAGATTCGGATTCTTCATACGTTGAGCCATCAAATAACGCATTAAATATAAGTCACCTGAAGAAGTGATATAACCTTGCATTTTACCACCCCCCGGATAAAGATTGGCAAGTGCTTCGTAAGGATTTTCCAATGAACGATTACCATTTTTACCGTATGAAACACGCAGTTTACCACTATTCATGATATGAGCATATTTTTGGAAAAAATCCTCATTAGTGAATGACCATGCTATACCTCCGGAAGGAAACCATGCATAAGGATTATTTGCCCCAAAAGCCGAATAGCCGTCACGTCTGATGGTACCAGTAACCATATAACGATCATCGTAAGAATAGAATGCGCGTGCCATCAATGCATCAGCCGTTTGATGATTATCATCAGTTCTGAATGTACTGACAGACTTATCTCCATTCTGGGTGTTATGGAACCCAAGCGCGTCAGATGGCAAAATATTACGGGCTTCAATTCGGTCTGACCAATATTGGCGTTCTTCCGCTTCTTGCACAAATGTCAAAATAACATGGTGCTTGTTAGCAAAAGTCTGATCCCAAGTAATAGTATTGTTCAGAGACCAATTAAAACGTTTGGCCTGTTCCCGATTTGTTCCACGGTCATTAGGATTGGAATTAGGTCTTTCTGCAGACGTAAAATAACGGTCATAGAAAAATTGAAAACGGGGCGCAATATTAAACTGATAAGTGATGTTGAAAGGCAATTTTACTTTAGCATTGAAGATAGTATTCAATGTAGTATACCCTTTTTCCAATTGAATATATTGCTTCTCAAAATACCAGTTTGTTTCATTAGCACGGTCATATTGATACATCAAGGGGTCTTGTGTATAGTTTCCATTTTCGTCTTTCAACATGGCGTATGGACTGTTTTCCATAAAACCACCTTTATCCATGCCGATTTCACCATCCGAACGATCTTGAAAGTTTATATTTGCACCCACTTCAAACCAATTGGTTACTTTTGCATTTAGTTTCAAGTTTGCACGGATAGCTCGATAAGTATCGTCGACAAACGCTCCTTCATTGCGCAGATAACCTAAAGACATGTAATAATCCACCTTATCGCCGGCACCGCTAATGCTTACATTATAGTCTTGATTGAAACCTAATCGAAACGCTTCATCTTGCCAATCAACGGTCTTTCCCGACAAAAGATTGTCAAGTAAAGCCGTATCATATCTAAATCCTAAACGCCTTGCCCAAATACTAAGATCAGATTCTCCTTCCCGATTGGTTGAATAATTACGCCACTGTTCCAAAGACACTGCATCCGACAAATTATTAGGATTTCGGAAATACTCTGGCTTTGAAGTATATTCATTACCAGGTCTTGAATAAGCTGCATATTCTCCTGTTTCAGCATTCACACCATAAGTGTTTTTTTCTTTCCAGTCTACATAGTGTTGCAGATATTCGTCCGTAGTTTGCCATCTATCACGATAGGCAGCCTTTTGAGTTAAACCTACACTAGCTGTGAAATTAACCACAGGCTTACCTTTTTTACCTTTTTTCGTTGTGATGATGATTACACCGTTTGCAGCTTGTGCTCCATAAACAGCAGCTGCCGACGCGTCTTTCAAAACATCTATTTGCCCAATATCATCCGGATTAATTTCCGAGAGTTCTCCTTGAAAGAACATACCGTCGAGGATAATCAATGGATTATTATGACCACCATCTGTATAAACGGAACGTTGTCCACGGATCTTCATCTCACCGCCGCCTTTTGCGCCTGCATCACCTTCACCATAACCTACCACTAATCCCGGTGTTCCACGTAAAATGTCTTGAACTGTTTTAGGATTTTCATTGGCAATCTTATCAGGACGAACTTGAACGACCGAACCTGTTAAATCCTTTTTACGCATCGTACCATAACCCACTACAACTACTTCATCTAGCGTCTCTGAATCATCTTTCATTGTGACGTCAATCAGTTTTTTACCTGCTACCGAGATTTCTTGATTCTTATAACCAATATAACTGAAATTCAACACAGCATTTGAAGCCTTTACCACAATGCTATAGAACCCATTTAGATCGGTTACGGTTCCATTAGTAGTTCCTTTTTCCATCACATTTACTCCAATCAACGGTTCACCCGATTGATCTTTCACATATCCCGTAATTTTAGAACTTTGAGCCTGTACTGTACCAAGACAAAAAGTCACCAATAGTAAGAACAATCCTACCCGAGACATGAAACTTCCTTTTTTGTTTTTCATACTAAATAACTAAATAAATTTGAGTTGATATTATAATGTTTACATTACTTTTATCCGCATTATATTTCATATAGCTAAATTAATCTTTTGTGACAAAGTTATAAAAGCTAATTAATCTTAAATGGTATTTTTGTCTCAAAAAATAAAAAAAACAGACCACAATTACAATAGTGCATTAAAATTTAGCCAAGTCTAAGCGGCCTTGGCAGTAAATAAAAGAAGCTCTTTGAAAAGTTTGTCAATAACTTATGAGTCTGAGTTAATCCTAAACACACAAATAAATCGTTCATGCATATAAGTGTTGTGTATGACTGACTTGCACCTGACTTCGGGAATCTCTTTTCGTTCTGCTTATATAAAACATTTTTTCAAAAAAAAGAGGAAGGTGCATTCCATGAATATGAAAAGCGGCATAGCATCCCAGATACCGATTCAGAAGATTCCAAAGCAATACGCACAGTCAAGGAACGGCTTATCATAACATATTCCGGTAACAGGACCAAGAAAGATGCGGACAACAAGAAACGTGGTGTGGCAAGGCTTAAAAAACATTTGAATCAAGAATCGTCAAGAAGGAAAGTCTCAACAGAAGAGGGCACAACAAATTTCTTGAGATTACCAGGGACGTAAGCATAACCATCAATGAGGAGAAGATGGAAGAACATGTCCAATGAGACAGTTGGAAGGAGTACATCACAAATACGGATATGACTACAAAGGAAGTCGTGTGCCAGTATCACGAGCTATGGGTCGTGGAGAGGGCCTTCCGTATAACGAAAGGAAACCTTGAAGTACGCCCTGTTTTTTCACTTTACAGCAAGACGGATAGAGGCGCACATCTGTAATTGCTTCATTACCTACAAAGTGTATAAGGAGTTGTACGTATAATAAAACTGATAAAGTTTCCTATGAGTGTTGACAAAGTACTTGAAATTGCTAAGACGATACCAACAGGCACAATGAGGATGCCACATAATGGGACAACCCGGACTTAAACACGATTTCTGCCGATGAACAACGTTACATCAAGCCATTATTTGATTTGAAAAAGTTTTGGGGGTGACACATTTCCAAAGTCGGGAATGGCCGCAGAAATGAATGGAGGCGATGATTATTTCTGCATTGAATCGAAGCCGATAGAAGTATGTCGTTTTGCTCGTTCCAAGCGTTGCAGTATTCAGATTGGAAGTACCATACAAGTGTAAACAAAAAGAATGAAAGCCGACATTTCCAGCTTTTGCCAAAGCGAGAAAAAGAATTGAAACCCTATTCTCCCAATTGTGTGACCAGTTTATGATTATAAGGAATTATGCGAAAGATACAGATGGATTGTTTGCACGGGTTATCGAGAAGATTAGCGCACTTACAGTCCTGCAATATATTAACTATAAAAATGAGAGACCCATTGGCGGAGTTAAATATGCGCTAATTTAATTCTGCCAACGGGTTAAAGAAATCATTTTTTCTTTAGAGGAAAGATACAATATGAAAGCGCAAATATCAAGTATTTAACTACCTTTTTATCATAGGACTACAGCAAATACTGTCCCTCCTCTTTCAATCTCTTGCGCAGAAAAGCGGTATCAATTTTATGAACGTCATTCTTTGTCTGCTTGATGGCATGCATGGCCGCCATTCCAGCCGCTTCTCCTGTCACCAGACAAGGGGGCATCACCCGCAAACTACCAAAAGCCTCTTCATCCGTAGAGATGCAACGACCGGCAGTCAGCAAGTTTTTCAGTCCTTTCGGTGTCAGACAACGATAAGGTATTCCATGAGACTCACCTTTCTTATAGCGCGTCTCTTTATGCCCTGGTTTATGAACATCAATATAATAGCAGTTGCGCCCGATCTCATCCTCAAACGTTTTGCGCTCCAACCAATCCTGGAAAGTAAACGTATAATCACCTTCAATCCGGCGGCTGTCTCTGACTCCCAACAGGGAAGCGGTCTTCACGACAAAAGCACTGCCGAAGGTCTTAGGATGAAACTCCTTCAGCGCCTCCAGATATTGCTCGGCAATTTGCCTGCCCGTAACCATTGCACCCGTAGTTGCCCATGGGTCGGTCGAATCAACATTGTCAATATGTCCGGCATTGAACTGCACCACATCCGGACCGATCAGGTTACTGTTAAAATGCTTGCCTATCAATGGATATTTTCCGGATCTGATCGCATCGTAAATAGCACTGTTCTTGTTGCTCGTATGCAATGAAGGACCGATGAGACTGTAGTTATAACTATCCACATTGGCAAATGAGAAGCACAAAGTGGAACTTTGCAGTACTCCATCATCACCCCCCTTCTTAAAGGAAGCACCCGCCCAGGCAGCGACATCCCCATCTCCCGTCGCATCAATAAAGACTTTCGCCTTGAATGCGACAAGTCCTGACTTATTCGCCACGACAATGGCGTCTATCGTATCATCGGCCGACATTTCAACAGCCGCCACCCTCGAAAAGAAAAGGACTTTCGCCCCCGATTCAGCCACCATCCGGTCGTAAACTCGCATCAAGTATTCGGGGTTTATGTTCACCCAGTTCAGTTTCGACTTTTTCTCATGAGGCACTCCTTTTCTCGACGCCTCAAATATCTTTTCTGCCAAGCCACGATAAATAATCTTTTCGCCATCCGAGAATGGACACCATGCCGGAACCATACCGGCGGTTCCCATACCGCCAAGCTGCCCCATAGCCTCAATCAGTAGAGTCTTAGCCCCTTCTCTGGCTGCCGAAATCGCGGCCGTGCATCCGGCAGGTCCACCACCGATTACAATAACATCCCATCCGTCATCCACTGCTACTTTAGCATTCTTCAGGCGCATCTTGGATTGTCCTGTTTCTCCGTTCACATTAAGAGCAGGAACCGCAAAAGCAGCGGTCATCAGCCCAGCTTTCTTAAGAAAATCTCTTCTCGATGTCATAATAATAGATTTATTCGCTATAATCAGTTACTTACTCATAAAGGCCTCCGCACGTCCCGGTGTGAGCAGTTCCCACAAGGAAGCGACCGTCCATCCGGGGGCAAAAATATCATTATAATAGCCCTTGCCATTCTTCCCGTAGTCCCAGTTGGTATGCTGCACCACTTCCGGATAATAACCGGTCTTTGCAATTCCACACATATGCCCTTCGTAAGGCAGCAACTGGCGCATAGAAGTTGAAATCACCTCTGCAAAGTTGGAGAAACGAGATTCCTTATACTCGCCAGACAGCCAGCGAAGCACATCGGCAAATTCAAAGACAAACACGTCGATATGATTATTCTCGACCGACACATTACCCCAACCACGTGATTTCAAACCGATATCACCCAGCATTTGTCCGGGCGCAAAAGGAACATCCCACAGATAATACCACGATAAAGCAAAGTAAGCAGCCTGCTTCGTCAAGTCTGCATAATGCTTATGCTCCGCCCCCTTAGTAACCAATGCAAGATAATAGGTAGCCGTGGCGGCATAAAGCGACGCTTCCTTATCCTCGCAATTCGCGTCAAGGGTAGATGAGAAATAATCTGCTTTGGATATCAACTCTTTCTCCAGATAGTCCGCAGTCCGTTTGGCACTATCCAGATAGCGTTTGTCTTTAAAATACTTATATCCCATGACCAAAGGAAGTGTGGCTGAAGGGGTACTTCCCCCGCTTTTGTCCACGACAGTGAAATCGTCACGGAACTTTCGCGGGAAGCTGCCGTCGGCATTCTGCAACTGCAGAAACATATCCAGCATCTTCCTCAGGCGCTGCTCCCATTCCGGATGTTTGCGTCCTTTCTCTTTCTCATAAGCCAAGAAATGGAAAATAGCGTAAAGCCCTTCCGATTGGCGGCGGATACTATGAACCGGATCTTCAAAATTCTTATCAAAGTTTACAGACTCCTTTATAAAGCCGGCAGCAGTAAATCCATTCTTCAGATAACTGTCGAATATCCTGGCACTATTGGTTTTCAGATCCTCCCGATTGCATTCCCAACCATATTCCCAGGCATTGAATGCGTTAAGCAGAACACGACCGATAAAACCTACCTCGGCTTGCCCATTGCTTGTACACGCATCCGTCTTAAGATGGATGCCCGAATTATAGACCAGCGGATATTTATCCACAAAACTGCTTACAAAGAATTGGCTCAGAGTCTGCTTCATATATTCAATTGAATAAGGAGTCTCAACAGGCTCAGGCGAATATGTGTCATAACAATATTCCCACGTATGGCGCACAAAGTCTGAATAGTCTTTGGCTTCCCCTTCCGCCACCTGCCATGTCAGCAAAACCGTTTCTCCCTTTTTCAGATATTGGTAAGCCGTCACGGCCGGAGCCAATGTCAATTTGCGGATATAACTTTTCGGAGCCTCCCGATAAGGAAAGCCAAAGGAGAGGGTGGCAACGCCATCCTTATTCTCAAATCCGGTGTGTCCCAAGGACGTCTCGTCCGAGAGAATAATCTCACCCTCCCGATGTGTAGCCAGAGCATTATTTACAAGTTTATCCAATCGGCTGACAGTCATAAAACGCTGTTGCTTCTCATTGAAGATTCCCGTAAGAGGCGCGCTCAACCTATCTTCGCCCACAATCCAACTGTCTGATGAATGAAATGAAGGAGCCTCCTTGGGTGAACGCAGATTGCGCCGATACCAAAATCCCGGCATATAAAACAGACAGTCATCATGGCGAAACCCTGTTGACACTTGTTGGTTATAGTTAAAATATACATCTTCCAACGCGGTAATAGATACCCCGATATGCAATCCGCCATTATCGGTCACTATATTCTGAGAGATAACCAACGGCATCTTTTCAGAACTCTCCAGATAATAAGTATCGTTATTATCCTGCGACTTCAGAAAGGTCAAAGGATAGCATTTCGCTCCATTCCCCGGCACTTTCAAGGAAACAGACGCAGAAATCGACTCCGGCACCTTATCAAAAGCCGCAGCCATAGTGGAACACGCCACCAAAGCAATTCCCCAAAGTAAATATTTCAAACTCATATAAAACATTAATGTGAATCAGCCTACCTGATTCCGTTCATATTAGAAACTATCATTTCTCCATTAGTGCAGCCGCACACCACAAGTAAGGTCCCTGTCCGTGGTAATCACCCGTATGGCGCGGACGGTCATAATAATACTGCTTGCTGTTCTTCTTGTTCGTACCCACACAAATCTCCCTTACCTGATTTTTTTCAGTAAGATATGAGACCAAAGCCATCCATGCCTTACGAGCTGCAGGAGCATACTCCTCCGCATCCAACCAGCCATTCTTGACACCTTTGATAAATGCGAAAGTAAACATGGCCGAACCTGAAGTCTCTGTCCAACAGTCATCCTTATCGACCAACTGGTTCCACAGTCCCTCCGGATTCTGATATTTCTTTAGGCTTTCCATCATTGTCCGATAGCCTTCCAGGATACGGGGACGATCTTTATGATTTTTAGGCAGACATTGAAGCAATTCGGTCATTCCGGCAGCCATCCAGCCATTTCCGCGTCCCCAATAATAAGGCACATCGGGAGCGTGATAGAAAAGTCCGTTCGGACATTGCAACTTATCCAGATACATCACCATCTCCTTAGCTGCCCGATCGATATATTTCTTATCCTTCGTCACCTTATAAGCGCGTGTCTGCACGATTGTAATCATATACATATCATCAATCCACAAACGTGTTTGCCAGGAATATCCTTTTTCCGCCCATTCCTTTTCTTCAGGCTTCGCATTGGCAGGCACTTTCCATTGAGAATCGGCATAGGGCAACCCCAAATACCAGTATTTTTTATCTTTTGTCACACGATATAGCTCAAGAGGCAAGCTGCCGAACATATTCACATCGACGTGATTCATAATCGGTTGCAATGCTTTCTCTTCAGTAAACAGAGGTTCAAACCTATCCTGCAAACGTTTGATCAGTTCCTTATCTTTCGCCAGCTCGGCATACCTCAAAGCTCCATTCCAATAGAAAGTCTCCGGATAGCCAATCCACTTGCCGATATGAAGCGCATGTTTTTCCGTCAAAAAACGATAGGCCAACCGCTTTCCGATTTCTTCCGGAGTATACCCTTCAGGAAAATCCTTCAACAAATTTTTCTGAGCAAACATCAGCTGAAAAGGAATCAGCAACAATAAAACCAGGCACTTTTTATTCATAAATATTCTTTTTATCTATTCAACAATATATCTTTCAATTCAACATTATATCCTTCTACCCGTAAAAGCATCTTGTCAATTCCTTCTTTACAATCCACGTGGAAACGGACTTCCTTAGATTCTCCGGACATCAGATAAAAATATCCGTCGTCAAAATAAACAGGGCGGATAGCCGCACCGCTTTTCGCATCTCTCAGTGTCAGTGCTATCGCAGCAGCCAAGTATTTCCCCGGATTTTTCACCACAATACTACCTTCATAGCGGTTGGCCTTTCTTACAAAGCTCTTCACGGATACATTTACCGAAGAAACAGGCAAATCGGCCAAAACTTTTCCGTCCCACTCTTTCTGATTAATCCAATAAACATTGTCGTCCAGCAACTTTCCATTATTAGCTCTCAATACCAACTTTGCCCAAGTAAAATTCGGAAGTTCCTTGATGCCCTCCAACTGTGTAACGGAAGTCAACGTATTGGGCATTACCTGTCCTACCTTATGTTGTGAAGAGCGTATCTTCTTGCCCAATTTATCATAGACTGTGACTTCCACCTTCAAGTTCCGATATTCCTTCAGCGTAGTATTGATAATATCAATCCTGTGTTGATTATTAAGACTCATCTGAATATGAAGAGGACGACATGCCTTTTGAGAGCCGTAATAAGCCCCTGCCGTTTCTCCGTTCGAACTGTAATTCTGCCAAACCATGCTGGGCCATGCAGGATGGCTCATCCACAACAGCACTCCGGAAGCATCATTCCACATCTTGCTATTCCATGCCTCAAAGATCGCCCGGTGGCTTTCGTAATTAATCAATTGCGCTTTCCGGCAGAAATCATCCAAATTATCAGAAGATCCCATTTTGCGATCTATCCCTTCCTTATAAAGCTCGCTAAACGTCTTGCTTCCATATTTATGGTTATGCCAGTCGTGATAATACCAGACATCACTGATAGGCCACGTATCTTCTTCCGCCATAAATTCACGAACCGTTTCGGCCGTCGGCAAAGAAGGAGTACCCACCTCCGAACGGAATCCTCCGGCTAAAGAGCGGTAGTACCAACCTGCATCGTACTGATAACGCCAAGGACCGCTTCCCGAACCATTCAACGAACGAGAGTTACCGGTATAATGCCGGCTGCCGTCTTCTTTGGCTAAAGTAGTGGCTAACATGTACTCCAGTTCATCCGTAGCAAACCCTTCATTACGTGCACACCACAAAGCGATAGAGGGATGATTACGAAAACGACGAACTGTTTCGGTTACATTTCTGACAAACAGGCAGTAATCCAACGGATTGAGGTTAAATCCATCTGTCGAAAGCCAGAAATCATTCATAACCAGCATTCCGTATTCATCGCAAAGCTCATAAAAAGTTTCTTCAGTACTCTCGCCCGTCCAGTTACGGATCATGTTATAATTCAGATTCTTATGCAACTTCAGAGCAGGTTCCAACCGTTCCCGTGAAACTCGTTTCATACCATCATCCATCCCCCAGTTGCCCCCTTTGCAATAGATCCGCTGACCGTTCACCTTTATAACCATATACTCTTTCATCAACGAGTCATTTATCTGCTCTATGCCCTGTGAAGATACCGGTTTCAATAATTTAGGCACAAATTCTCCATCATAATTGTATAGCGGACCTTAGTATCCGTTTTTTTACGCTTCACTGCATCAAAAACGGGTTTTCCATCCTGCAAAGCAGCAGTCGGATTATAATTCAGCCGCACTACAGGAGAATTATCATCGTATGCAGACAATTCATATTCCAGTTCACGGATGCCGATACGCATTTTCTTGACATCAAGGGTATCCTTATCCGGTGAAAGCAGGCTTAAAGATGCATCATACAGATACTGCTCTCCATATCCATTCGGCCACCAAAGACGCGGATTCTTCATTCGCAGTTCCTTACACTCAGCGGGAGTCAGTTTCACCGTTCTCCTCTCTTTGGCATTCAAAGAGATCGGGTAAGCGGCAGCCACCCCACCAATATTAAAATGCAAATTGGCGGTACAAGTCGCGTCAGAAGAATTATAAACCTCCGCCCGAACAATGAAGTTGACAGATGTCGTATCGGGCAAAGGCAGATCTGTAATCACGTGCGTATCAAGAATTTCCAAATCATTCCCGAATTTGATTCTTACATCCTGCCAAATCCCCATGTTCCGGTCACGTATACCGGGAACCCAATCCCAGCCTTCTGAAGAAATGAATGTAGGACCATCTAAGCACAAGGCCCCACCATTGGGACCAATGCCCTCTTTCTTATTTGCCTCGTGAGGAATGCCGGGATTATTAGGCGGAAGAATACGGACAGCCAGCAGGTTCTTCTTACCATAATCTACCCAAGGAGTTATGTCAAAAATACCTCTTTCAAAGGCACCTGCCATCGTTCCTACCAACTGATGATTGAACCATACCTCCGCTTTATAATTGATACCGTTCAGAATCAGCTTCACTTTCTCTCCCTTATTATTGCGGGGAATACTAAAGGAATTGCGATACCACCAGTCCATCCGGCAAAGGGTATCTGGAATCAATAAATTGTTAAGTCCCCAATAAGGATCAGGATATACACCCTGATCCACCAATGTAGTCAATACCGTACCGGGAACTGTAGCCGAATACCATTCGCTTGTATCCAAGTCTTGTGCAAACACCGATTTCTCGGCGGCTCTGGCTTTATATCCCTCTATCATTTCCCAACCTTTAGACAGTTGGTATTCCCAATCCGAAATCGGAGTCAACTCTCCGGGTTCTGCCACCTTCTCTTTGGGCTTGGCAGTCTGAAACGAATGTTTGGAATGAGGTATCACTTCGGAACTCTGTTTGCGGGGCAAGCCAAAATTCCACTTTAGCTTCTGTGCATAAGCACCTTCTGTAAAAGCGCACAGAAAAACAATTATACAAGCAATATATGTATTCAGCTTCATTTTCATAATCCTACAATCTGCTATTTAACCTTCAATTTCTTTACATCGTCACATACAGCCACTGCAACCCGCGAATCCGCACAGCCGTAATAGAGGTATAATTTTCTTTTGTGGTAAACAAGTCCCTCGATAAATACCGTGCCGTCTTTATACTGCCCGCTCTTCTCGAAAGGAGCTTCGGGAGCAAAGAAAGGCTTATCCAGACGATCCAACACTTTATAAGGATTGTCATTGTCCAGCAGCAACTGTCCGGCACAATAAGCATTGGCAGGATAGTCCGGATCTCCGGTCTTACCACTATTCTTACCATTATACATCAGGACGATACCATTCTTGGTACGAACAGCCGGAGGACCGCATTCTGTCAACAGACTGTCAAAATGCCCTTTACGAGGCTGTATGATTTTCATCAACTCATTCTTCTCATCCAAAACCGGATACCAGTCAATCAAGTTATCGGAAGTAGCTGCATATACCGCATACTCTCCCCAATACATAAAATACTTGCCGTCTACTTTATCGATGACCAATTGGTTTCCTTTCAGTTTTGTCAGGATAGAACCCGATTTACAGAAAAGGTCATTGAACCGACCGTTATATGCCTTGTCAAAGGCAAGCCCGTGCTTGGTCCAATTTTTCAGGTCACGGGAAGTGGCAACGGCAAGACGCGCTTTTTTTCGATTCCATGCCGTATAAAGCATCACATACAGCCCGTCTTCGGTCATAGCCACACGAGGGTCTTCACAGCCGCCCGGCCAATCCTGGTCTTTAAAACTATCTTCGGCAGGAAAAAGGACGGGGCTACCAAGCCGTTTCATTTCAATTCCATCTTTGCTTTCGGCATAACCGACACGCGAGGTTCTTTTACCTATACCTTGAGCCGAATTATCTTCCGCACGATAAAGCACAACAATCTTTCCGTCTTTCACGGTAGCAGCCGGATTAAATGTGTCACTTTCCTCCCATTTCACTTGCTGTTTCCGCATCGGACAATAAAATTCCGTCGGCTGCGGTGATATAACGGGATTTACCCCTTCCGGTCGAATAAACGGACCAATCACCCAGTTATTATCCTGCTCTTCCTGAGTGATATCCAAAGAAGGGGCGTTGGTAAATCCGCATGCGGACAATATACCAACCACGCCAATGATAAGTCTCAATTTCATCATAGTATCTTTCAATAGTTAATTTTACTTACTTCAATTTATACACCTGTTTGTTTATATTCCACCCCTTCAGTGCCAATACAGCCCCATCTTTCAGCTTTCCTTTGGCTGTTTCGATAGTCACCGTTTTCTTTTCACCCGGCATCAGGGAGAAGAAATTATCCGTATAGAATGACGGGCGTATCGGGCTCATCTTTGAATTCAGGAATTGCAACTGGTTAAAGAAAGCAATCTGATTAGAGTTGTTTTTCAAAGTAATATCTACAAAGTAATTATCATTGTCCTCTCTTACTTTATAGGTTAGTTTCACTTTTGCCTCTTTCAGCTTGCTCAAGTCTTCAAAACCTGAAGCAGCCGGACCGGTCAGCGTCTTGCTACCTTCATATTTGTCATTGGAACGCCAATAGAAGTTAGAAGAAACATCTTTCCCTTTTTCGTCCTTCAGAATCAGTTTAATGAAGTGGACTTGAGATATGTTTTCCGGGAAACGGATAGTCAATGCATCATTCACAACTCCGTCTGAAGGCAAATTAACCGTTGCTGACTCTTCGAATACTTTCTTGCTGTTAATATCATAAACCTGTGCAATCACTTTATAATTCGTAAACTCACGATAATAATCGTTCACCACAGAGACGGTGTTCTTAAGATAGTCAAACTGCGCATGCAACGGCTCCAATGAGTTAGCAGTATGATAAAGTGACGCTGTCGGTTCCAAAGACCAGTCCCACATACGGGAAGCCACTTGAGGCATAGAGCAGTTATGATACCAGAACAAGAGTCCGGAGCAGAAACGATCACCATAATCCAGCTTGTTATAATTCCATACTTCCCAAATACTCTTCGAGTTAATAGCACCCAGCAACTGTCCTTTCTGCGCAAACTCATCAATCGAAGATGATTTTCCATAATTATTCACCAAGTCGGCATACATCGTGCTCATCAGATGGAAACCATTTCCATCCAGATAGTCCCACACTTCCTTATTGATAGGCCAAAGATCTTTTTCATCCATCATCTCCCGAAGGATTTCCACAGTCGGAAGAGTAGGTGCACCATACTCCGGATTAAATCCGTCTACACGGCTTCCTCTGGGAGAGGCCGTATTCTCATAATGCTGCATCGGATTTACCTGTTTGTAGGGACTGCCGTCGTGCACTCCTTCACATTCGGACTGCATCTGGAATCCGCGCGTACCATCCAGCTTATTCAGCAATTCGGGAGTACCGGTAACTTCCGTACTCTCATTGGAAGCCACATAATAAGCCAAAGAGGGGTGATTGCGAATACGTTTTACGGTAGATTCCACATTGCTCATATAGAGCCCCTTGTCATGCGGATGGCGAGTATCACCGGTCATCCAGAATTCCTGCCATACCAGCAATCCTAATTCGTCACACAACTGGAAGAAATAGTCGGACTCCGCTATTCCGCCTCCCCACATTCTCAACAGGTTGACACCTGCCTGGCGGGAGTAGCGCAACTCGGCATAAGTACGTTCGTCCGAAGTTCTCAACATTGCTTCCGGTATCCAGTTGGTGCCACGGATAAACAACCGCTTGCCGTTCACATAAAAAACGCGTGATTTGTCCGGAGTCTTTCTATCCGAAACAATCTCACGAATGCCGAACCTTGTCTTTATAGAATCACATTCTTTGCCATCAACGGATACGGTCAGTTTCAAGTCATATAAGTTTTGCGGTCCTTTATTGACAGGCCACCAAAGTTTCGGAGAGTTGATGATAAGTTGCGGAAACTCTTCGGGAGAGAAAGTTGCTGTTTTCTCTTCTCCACGCATCAACTTGAACGTTTTTTCGAAAGTGATATTCTCACCCACGACTTCACCTTTCACCTTGCAACTGACAACACGGTTGCTGGTTGACGGATTGATAATTTCAACCGATACAGTCTCACGAGCCTGGTCGTAATCAGGTTTTCTCAGTTCTGATTTAACAAAAGGATGACGCAAAGCTACTCTGCCTGTAGCATAGAGAGAGATATTTCTCCATATACCGGTATTACGGTCACGAATGCCGTCCATAAAAGTAAAGTCCCAACCTACCGTCATCAGCATGGTAGTATTCAGACCAATGTTGCCGTTTCCACCGTTATGGAACTCACCGGCAGCTCCCCATGACTTCGGCTTCGTGCTTCCGGGAACATCTACCGGATAGACTTTGATAGCCAATCCATTGTTTCCCCCAATTTTCACAAAGTCCGTGACGTCGATATAATCCTGGATAAACATACCGTTCATCGTGCTCAGCAGGTTACCGTTCACCCATACTTCTGCCCGATAGTTAATGCCATCCAGTTGCAGCCAGACTGTTTTTCCTTTAAATGACTGAGGAACGGTGAAATCCGTGCGGAACCAATAAGTATAAAAGTCACGTCCGGTTTCAGATATATCCGGAATCAATTTAGATTCAATCTTATTATTGATTCCATAATAAGGCTCCGGGTATTTTTTATTATATACCAGAGAATTCAATACCGTTCCGGGCACGATGGCTGGCATCCAGTTTGCTGTCGCATAATTTGATAATGAGATTTTCTCTCCGGGATCTGTCGCATCTCCCGCTTTGATCATCTTCCACTGATAATTTCCCTGATGGCTTATTTCGGAATCAAGCCAAATGCGCTGCGCATTTCCAGCATTGTTCTTCTCATTCTGTGCTGTCACTACTGTTGCAAAAAGTAGTAATAAAGTCGAGAAAAAAGTTTTAGCAATGTTGTGCATATCTGTACGTTATAATTTATATGTTTTATAATCTAAAAGTCTAAAATGGATGAGGACAAAAATAGCGTTTTTTCCCTGTCTGGTATACTACAAACAAGTCAATAAATGAAACTCCTGTCCCAAACCTCCTCCAACCTCTTTCGATTGTCTATCCAACAGTCGTTTAATAACAGATGGACAAACACGTGTTAATCATTGGTTTGCCAATTACAAATAGTTGGCATATCAGCTATTAACAATTGAGTTCTCAGGTGTTAATACCCTACCCGACAAGTATTAATACCTGAGACCTCAGCTATTAACAGTCTGGAGACTGTCAATTCCAATACATTGTTCCGCTGTCTCACTATTTCATAAAGACAAATTCTGTCCGCAATCCTCGGTGGTCGAACACCTTTTCAAAAGGTCCCCAATTGGGAAGAACGATATCCGACGTTTCTGTGTTCTCTCCTATTATCTGACAACTTTTCACCTCCGTATTGGGTGACAAGGTATAAAGAGTAAGGTCCAATCGATCCTTGGTGTCTCTCGCGCTCGGACGTGGTGTCCATGTGAATCCCGGATGCTTCGCGGGATCCGGATGCATCGTCCGGTAGGCATCCCCCTTTATACCGCCTTCCCACAAAGAACGGGTGGTGGGCCACTGAACTACGTAAGGGGCAAGTCCTACCTGTTTGGCACCTTCCGTCCAGTCAAGCCATGATGGTTCGTTGAAGTCGCCCGAAAGGCAGACAAAAGGAGTGGTAGACGAATTGAAATCCTCCAGCAGCTTGTCCACCATAGTCTGACGGGCTTCTTTATTGACCTTTACCACATAGTCGACATCATCCGTACCCGGATATCCTTTATACTCGATGCCATTCAGTTGATAAGGACCGTAAGGGTAATAAGCGCCATGACAGTTCATTACCAGCACGACAACACCTTCGCCCAAGTCGATATAAACGCCGTATCTGTTCGGAGTTATGCCCGAGAAAGGGTAGCGGGATATAATACTGCATTTTCCTTGCCCATTGTTGGAGTGGGTATGCACATAAAGCCCCTGAGCCTGTATGTCGGCCTCAGCCAGCCCGCTGCATTCTTGTGCACAAAGCACATCCACATCTATTCTATGGAAGTAATCCAACACAACGGAAGTCGGTTTCCCCCATAAATTTTGCGTAGCGAGTTTCAACGTCTTAGGTGCTACACGTGTTGCCCAAGTAGCAGCAACTTTTCCGTTTGCATTAGCAGACATTTCAATATAGTAAGTCTTCCCACTGCCTGCATTCAGCGCAAGCCCCACCGGTACCGTCACTCGTACGTCCTGTTCTCCTAAAGTCGAATGAGTGATATGCAAAGTAGCATTCATTCCAAATGATTCGGCACACATATCCGGAAGCATATAGCATACATCCTCCTGGGGCACACACTGATAGTTTTTTCGGGTTACTACCGGAAGGCTCTCATATTCACTGTAAAACAGAGGTTCGATATGAGCATAAGGAATAGAAGTGGCAGCATCCGCAAAAGTCACAGAATTCACCGTAATATCTGAAGCAGTTTGCGAATCCTTTTGCAAAACGACCTTAGATGCACGCGGAGCAAGAGTAACCTGCACTGATGCAGACGCTGCAGCTACACGAAGCGTACCATCTTTTTCATTACCTCTGCTGACAAGCATCGCCATCGGGTCAACTAATGGCAATTGAGGAGCATATGCTTCTAAATCCCAATAAGTCTTACCAGAAATCAATTCTGGAAATTTATCGGCTGTGGTGCACAAAAACAGGAATCGATAAACGATACCTTTAGTTACAGAAATTTTTATTTCATTTGCTGCATCCCCTATACTTCCTGTCCTATCAAACAGATAGTTATATTGGTCGTCAAAACAGAATATCTTCCATTTCATTCCATCCAAAGACACAGAAGACCTAGTGGAAGACATCGTTAACCCTCCCTCCATGTTTAGACTGAAACGTATTTCTTTTGTGTCATCCTCCTTCTGCACATCACTTACATATCCTTCAGCGCAAGCCGTAAATAAGTTGGAAATCATTAGAAGAATCACAAATAAAGTATTCTTTAACATTGTCTTACAAATTTAATCATTGATATATATCCTTTCGAGAGTCCATATAATTATTTCCAACCGGCTTTATCACGGATACATCTATAGGGGATTCCGTAATCCTTCTTCACATCCCAATTATGATAATCATAGAATGTCTTGTCTTTTATAGAGAGATCTTCCCCCTCACTGATATTCAACCAAGCTACACTTGGCCACGTACCATAACAAGCTAAATCTTTCACATTGGGAGTAGCTTTATTGAATGGGTATCCCGCTAATATACGCATATAGGTAGCCTCGCCGTCTTTATCAAACCAACAGTAAGTATATACAGATTCCATTACTCGTGACTTGAGATGCTCTCCTACCCACAAAATATAATCTTTTGCCTCTGCATTGTTCAATGCTGTCCAGCCCTCAGGACAAAGATTCTTCGCCCCCTCATTACCTGTTTTATCTTTCATAGGAGTATTAAACGTATATCTTTCATTTCCACAGAAATAAGCCTTATCCACCGTGTTATGGACAAGATATGTGGACTGACGACAGTGCACTGGCGAATAGAGCTTCTCTCCCCACGAGAGACAAGGAAGTGGAGTGCCCGGATACGGATCGGCAAACCCGATTACCAACAAGTTCTCATCTGAAACGGCTCCGTTAAGATGTGTGATAGCAAACTGGCTTGTCTTCGCAGGATGTGCAGTCACCGTATAAACAATCTCATGACGATAAAGACCACTACCTGCACCTTTAGTAGATGAAGAAATAGTAAGCCATGCAGGCAAACTTCCGTCATACGCAACGTCCAATGCTGCTGAGCTATAATCTGTAACAACACGTTTTATAGTATATGGCATTGCAGCATCAGCTGCAATTTTTACATAAGTCCCTTTGATATCTGTACCAGCAATGATAGTAGCTTTATTATCCATTACGGAGATTCCGTCTTCAATCGTTACCCAATCAATTGAAGTTCCGTCTTTCCATTCTTCTACTGAAATATCAAAGCCTGTAGAACCAGCTATCTTTTTCGTATTAAGCTGATAGAGGTAGTTGGCCTCCACATTAATATCAGCAGCAAGATTCAGATAAAGAGTCGGACCTTCTGTATTGGTATTGGCAAGTTTAGTGGTAGCCCATACTACTGTTTTTTCATTCTGCTCAAGAGTTGAAGTCAACTGAGTCGGATAAAGATAGAAACTTTTCCCATCA
The DNA here is from genome assembly GCA_934716785.1 of uncultured Bacteroides sp. Lineage (GTDB taxonomy): Bacteria > Bacteroidota > Bacteroidia > Bacteroidales > Bacteroidaceae > Bacteroides. The sequence continues at coordinate 53,600 of CAKUYM010000002.1, forward strand.
TTAGCTAAATCAGCTGCCGATATTTCCAGAACACCTGCAGATATATTGCCTGCATTACCACTTACATCACCTATGAATCCTTGAGTATATCTATTCTTAATATATACCTTATCGATCACTAATCCCGATTCTGTTGGATCATTCAGCAAATCAAATCTGGCTACACGTCTTTTAAGTTTTACATCAACCTGATTGTCGGAAGATTCCACACCGGCAACTGTTACATACTCCTTACCATCTGTTTTGACATTAGACATTACAAAGGGAGGATTCAACTTACCACTCTCCGCAACAGTCTTACTATTTAGCAATTCATCGATTGTATTTACTCCACTCATACCAGGGAAGTTGTTCTCATCCTCACTCTCCACAATAATGAATCTCTTTTCTCCTCCAGCCGAAGAAGTTAATTCAACAGTATATGACCTTGTATCACCGTTTGTACCCACGGAAGCAGCCGCATAATTTAAGACATACCTTTGTTCATACTTACCTTCTTTGCTAAATTGATAAAAGGCTATTTTGTCATTAGTGCCACCATTTTCATCACCTACACCTACTGCCCTTGTAAGGAATGCCCCCGGAGTATGCAAGTTAAATGTTATTTTACTTTTACCAGAAGGCTGTTCATCGGGAGTTGGGGGTTCATCACTTTTCGAACAACCAACTAATAAAACGGTTGAGAATAAAGCTATGTATATAATGTTCTTTAGAATCATTCGTTTTTTCATGATAATGTTATAGCAATTTAGTTTAAAATCTTTGAATTAAAAATAAATACAAAGAGGTTGATTCAAAACATTATTTGAGACCAACCTCTTTATCATTTATCAAGCATTACCTAACTCAATCCCATTGAATTTGTTGATCCATATCCGGAATCAATGTATTCAAATCGCGTTGCATGCTCAAAGTTCCATTGACAGTATACTTCAACCGATTGCCCGGACTAAGGGTATAATCTTCAAAAGTATAGTCTATGTAAAGTGTGTAGTAGACATGTTTCAGGTACGGTTTTGTAGCATCCATTTCTTCAGTAATGGTATACAGAGGCTGTTTATCACGAGTTGCCCCCACGAGGTCCTGTTCTTTCACAAGCGCAAAATTGTTGCCTTCCGCTCCTCCATTATCTGTCCAAATATTCAATTTGTACTTACCTTCAAAATACTCGTCCGTAAACTCAACAAACAATTTATAATATTTACGATCAATGTAGTTTGCGTCCCGAAGTCCCATATAAAAGAATATGGTATTATCATTGTACACGTATGCCTTATGTTTGGATACGGTAAATGCATTTTTCTGACCTTCCAAATAAATCAGTGATTTGGAACCATCGTATGTACCCGAATAGTCATTAAATGGAATCACATTCAATAAAGCCTTCCGATAATGCTTGTGAATGTTAGATTCATAATTATACGATTCATCATCTTTTATAGTCAAAGGAAGTACATATTGTTCCACCATATTCAATGGATTAGTATTGTCTACCCCACCTAACGTGAAATCAATGGGCAACAATGCCTGTCTCTCTCCTGCTGGAATTTTCACTGTCTCCGGCATGGTATAATACTGCGGATCAAGTTGCTGATAATAAAGTTCTGTACGATACGTACCGAACCGTTCCAAATTCAAGGAAGCCAGTGTATCAGGGTCTAATCCGATATGTACCGTCCGTTCTTTTGAATTTGCAGTAGAACCGCTGACTAATATAGGAACATCATACCGTTTCACACCATCCGCCTGATAGCGAACATAAATAGGAGAAACTCCATCGCTATTCAATGTAGCCTTAAAAGAGATCAGCTGAGTGAACTGTTCGTCTTCCCACTCATTGTTGCACGACATGCAGCCGATAGCTGCCATCGCAATCCAAAGTAAATATTTCTTTTTCATATTCTTGCCTGCTATTGGTTTTATTCCGGATTTGTCCAACCCGGGTTTTGAGTCATCAATACATTCCGTTTCATTATATAATAGTGAATCGGATAGAACCACATTTTCGTAGAGAAACTGCTCTTCAACGACGGGGTTTCCACCGGAGTATGGAAAGCGGCGGAACTGGATTTAGTCGCATATACGTTGCAGCCATAAACAGGAAGCGACTCTTCGGCAGGCGCATCACACCAACGACGCAAATCCCAATACCGGTGTCCTTCTGCAAAGAGTTCAATCTGCCGTTCACGTTTCAGTTTGATACGGAACTTGTCCGGGTCTCCATAAACATCATAGTCGGGCAGTCCGGCACGAATACGAACAGGCTGAATGCCTTTCTTCAGTTCTTCCTCTGTACGTGCAATGGAATATACCTTTGTTCCATCCCATGAAGGGACCTCGTATGAAGTCGTCAGTTCATTCAATGCTTCTGCATAGTTCAACAAGATTTCCGCATAACGAATGTCTGGTGCAGCCTTAGCCACAACGCGGCTTTGATCGTATGACTTGTCTACATCCGAAATGTCGTAAGGGTTAACGTATTTCTTGACTCCGATGCCAGTATTCAGCCAATAAGTACCCGGCTTATACCCATCCTGTTCATCCCGATAATAGAAAATCTGCACATCTGTTTCCTCTTTTTGGTCCTTATCAGCATTAAGCATATGCCATACACTTCCGTTA
>CAKUYM010000003.1 GCA_934716785.1 uncultured Bacteroides sp.
TTTGGACAACTGACAAAGGTCTGACGCGAAAAGTTCCAAAGGCATTGTATGGGGCTGTGAACTATATTTCATGAGATTAATTTTCTTTTTTAACATTCAAATTTACCTATTTCTAATGAAATAAGCAAAAAATATGAAGACTATATTGTTGATAGACATCTGTTTGCTATTATTCAGCAGACCCTAATTAGGGAAAAAGGTTATAACATGATTTCCTTTAAAACAAAAAAGAGGGTATCAGCCTGACAATATTGTTGAGAAACATTCTTTAGCCCCGTTCTTGTCACTATCATCGCAGCTAAAGGGAAAGACTTTTGAATATGGTAATTATCGGATACTTCTGCAATGACAGTAAAGGGATAAAGCTACTAATGTAGCCTATACCTAATTAAGAAGAAGAGAGCTATAACGCTTAAAAAATAAAGCCGGGAATAGTCTCCCCGGCTTTATTCTTCATCTTATTTCTGCCATCACCACATAATAGGTAACATTCTGTGTCACTGTAAAGGAATATGAGTCTTTTCCCGTTACGTATTTCAAGATATTATAGTTCGGATCACTGATAGCCATTGCCTCATAGTCACCTCCGGCACCAGCCCAATATATCGTACATGTCTCCCCTTTCTTGAACTGCTTGGTAAGGGTTGTCGTCTCATTAAGACTACCCACGATAGGGGTCCATGACAGGCAATAAGGCAGTGGTTGTGATATAACCCAGTTGTTGTTAATTCGCTCTGCAATATTGAATGTCACTGTATATTTTTCTTCATCTCCTCCGCTTGTTTCATTGCTTTTGAATACTGCTACAAACTCCGTACCGGCAGGATAATATGTCTCCAGGTACTGTGAATTTTCAATAAACAGAAGGTTGTCCTTGCCAATATTATAAGATAGAACATTATCCTGATAGCCGTCAGGGCGGATGTAGAACCATCTGACAAATTGGGCATTATCCCGTGGTGTTGGTTGTACACGGAATTCATCCCCATACTCTACATCCTGATAATCCTCAAGCATTATATAATCTTTGTCTACAGTGCCAAGGCTTGTATCTGATGAACGGAAATAATAGACAATGCTTTGGACAAATTTTCCTGTGATAGTTCTGTCAGAACTAACCGTGAAGGAATAGCTGGCATTGGATGACACTCTTGTGCTTCCTTCATACCAACCGGAAAAGGTATAACCGGGATTGGCGGTAGCGGTCAGGGTACAGGTGGTACCACCGGTATAGGTACCGCCACCGGTCACAGAACCGCCGGACGTTGGATCCGCCGATACGGTAATGGTATATTTCTTCGCGAACTCGGCCTTAAAGGTCAGAGGAATTTCAGCATCAAAATTATATGATGACTTGCCTTGATAATCTGCCAGACCAGTTTTCTCATAGAACCGCAACAGTTCATAGCCGTCATTGGCAACAGCCGATACAATCACCTTATCCCCCTTGTCATACAAGCCGTCCCCCGTTGTATAACCCGCTGCACTGGAAGCACGGGTGTCGGCCACCACCCCGTCAACGGTTATCTCCGTAAGGACAGGGACCTTGCCATCAGGTATTTCCACTATTTCCTCCGCCATATCCTTGCTGCATGAGGCAAGACAAAGAAGAAAAGCGGATAACCATAATAAGTTTTTCATTGTTTTCATCTTGTTATTCTTTTTAGTTAGTTAATAATATCTCCGTCCCAATATCAATGCCGGATGACAGGTCACCCTCATAGTTGCCACCGGTACCCCACTCGTCTATGGAAGAACCGCCAACCTCGAACAGTTTTTTTCCGGAAGTATTGATACCCAGTGTATAGGTCGTTTCCTTGCCTTGCGGCCACTCTCCCGCAGGTAGTTTGTATCCGTACCTCTCCCCGTCGATCATTAACAGGACCGTGGTGGAGGTAACAGATTGGGGAAGGGCGATGATTCCGATCACCAGCGGTTCGTCCCCCAACGTGAAACTTCCCTTATACGATTCATTCCCCGTCTTACTGACAAGGATTTCACCGGTGGAAATGTCAAGTGTCCCTTCCGTGCTGATACCCTGAATGGAAAGCCCGGAGACAAGCCCCGCTCCCGGAGATCCATCCTTCCTGATGACGAACTTTATCAGGGAAAGGGCGTGCTGCATCTGCAATGTCACAACAGGATGCTCCGCATCGGCCGATATGGCTCTGGAATAAAGATAATCGGTCTGCGACGCGCTTCTGACAGGAATCTGCGAGGGCAGAAGCACTTCTGTATCATAAGGATAATACGCCCTTATTGTTCCGCTCTCACCGGTGAGATAGATATCCCTGTCCACCTTCCATCCGCCGTCCAACAATGTCGCCTTGTTATTCCATGAACAGGGACAGTCATTATACCTGCCGCCTGCTTCATCAAACACAAAAATCCCGATCTCATCGCCTTGATTGAATGCATTCTTGCTGTTCAGGGACTGGATCTCCGCCCTGCTTATGGACAGGACGGAATATTTTTCACTTTCTGTGCCGTCATCCTTGCAGGATGTGAGCATTACCATGACCAACATGGCCATAGATACTGAGAAATAAATCTTCTTTTTCATTCTTGTTTTTTTTAGTTATTAGCCCATATCCTAAATCTCCGTATCAATGCTTATCTTTCTCTCCTGCTCCAGCGTAATCGTCGCAGTCTTTCCGCTTCCGGTCTGGGTAACCGTGATAGTGGCATCCCTGAAATCGGTCGTCGGATTTTCCGATGCCGTGACGGATGTGCCGGATACGGTGAAACCGGTAGCATCAGCCCCGCTTAGCACTGATGTGTAATTCACATTCTCTGAAACGCCGGTATTGGTGCCATTGACAATCTTCGTTCTCGTGGATGTTACGGTAAAGCTTCGGGTCTCTCCCTTCGACGAGAAGGAAAGGAATGATGGTGATACCCTCAAACTGTACTCGTAAGTTATTACAGCTGCATTTTGAATAACCGTACACGACTTGCTTGCTCCCCCATAGGAAGCAGTGACGGTACATGAACGGGAGGAACCGGTATTCTCCGTTGCGAAAAGAGTCTTGCCACTCAGACTGAATCCTGATCCGGAAACAGACAAGGAAGGAGTACCTGTCTCTGTACCGGTCTTGGTGCCATTCGTGAAAATGTCACGGATAGCCGTAGCCGTGATCAGGGACGTTCCGCCCGTGGCGGCTATATTGGTCGGAGTTGCACTTACGCTTACATTCCATTCACCGTAGGTTATCACATCCGCCACAAAACGGACTTCCAAGGTCCGTGAGGCCGTCACATTGAACACATAAGGGGAAGAGGAGCAATCCTGCCTTATGTTGTTTTCGTAAATGCCGTCAAAGAAATATCCGCTATTGGCCGCAAAGGGGATTGAGCACTGCTCACCCGCCTTGAACTTCTTCCCGGTCGCCCAAGCGGCTGCATCGGCCGTTATGCTGCCTCCGGCAGTGGCGGTGACCTTTATCAGGAAATCTTCCTGATGGGTAAGGGAAAACACATTCCGCTCCCCGGCGACAGTCGTCATGTCTTTAGTCGCATAGAAGCTTTTACTTTCGGAAGAAGTGGTTTGAAAGGCAAAGAGCTCGTCACCGGCCGTTATTGTATTGCCGGCTGGAAGAAAAGCCCTGAAGGTCGATATCGAACCGGAGGAACCGTATAATACCAACGGAATTGCGGTCGGGTTTTGTTTGACGGTAGTCAGTGTGTTGCCACACATATCCATGGTTACTTTCGGGAACTTGTTAAGGATGGATCCGGATGCCACCTGATCGGAAGCCCCACTTATGTTTACCTCTATCAAGGCAAATACATTATTGAAGGAAAGTTGTACGGAACTGCCGCTGTTTCTGTTGTTCATGGACCACAACGGACGGTTTTTCGTTGTCGTGCCGGTCGCGTCAAACGTCACGGAACCGGGATTTATTCCAGACTGGTACGGATAATAGGCATGGAAGACATAGCTCTTTCCCTTGGCACCGTATATCCTGTCACTGGACGACACCGGTTGGAACTTTCCAGACCGGTAAGTATACTGCCTGTTGTCCGCATAGTTGCCGGAGGTCTTGAGCACCTGCCCGGATTCGACCGCATAAATCCCGATCCTGTCACCCTCTTCGAAAATGGTATCGGTAGCACGTGTCCGGACAATATCAAAATCCATAGGCTCCATGGCTCCGCCATATTCTTCTTGATCATCTGTACAGGAAAACATAGCGAATAAAACAAGATAAAACAATGTTCCTGCTATTTTTCCTGCTATGTTAAACTTATATTGCTTCATTCTCTATGATTTTAAGTACAAGGGAGAGCCTTGTCACTCTCCCTTTCAAATTATGGATGATTACTGGATGGTACCCGAGTCTATCTTGCCGGTACCCCACGGAGTGATGGTCACAGGAGAGACTTCCAAAGTCGTACCTTTGATGGTGACAGTATAAGTATTCTTCTTGCCCTGCTCCCACGCGGTGGCCGCAGGAACATCCCAGTTATATACCTGACCGTCAACAGTGAAAGAAATCACGATATCGCCGGCTGCCGCTGTTGCCGTAGTAGGCATCACCAGCATCTTCGGATATGTAGCCTCTGTCCATGTACCGATAGTCTGAGGAAGGTTGGTCGCCTTGCTCACCGGATCCTTGCCGGAACCTTTAGTTATCGTACCGTTTGTCAGATTCATCGTACCATTTGATGCGAGTGAACTTCCTCCCGCCTTGTTTGCAATGCTGATGGCCGTCAGTGAACCGGCTCCGGTATAGTTCTCCTTTTTGAAATTGAACTGGACAAGGGAAAGGGCATGGTTCATTGTAATGGCAGCTTTCGGCTGGCGGTTGTTGATGTTCGTGACCGCCGTTGCATACATGAAATCGGTTTGGGAAGTGTGATCAATGGCGATCGCCGTACCGTCAGTGCCTGAAGCGCTATACGGGTAGTAGGCATAGACCGTGGCCGGCTGGCTTGACAGGTAGACCGGGGTTGCCTGTGTCCACACGGTTGTAAAGGATGACTTTACATTCTTGTTTGATGCGACACCGTTATAAGGCGTGTTCACAGCTCCCGAACTGACAAACAGGCCGAGCTCATCACCTGCCGTGAATGCATCGATGGGCCTGCCCGTTACGGAACGGGTCACTTCAATACTCGTGGTTACATCAAGCAAAGCTGGTTGGTCTCCGGTCTCAACTTCCGAAGACAAAACGTTGTCATTGCTACAAGAGCACACTGTCAACAGACTTGCGGCAAAGGCCGCTGTAAATAGAAAATTTTTCATAAAATAAATAATTAAAAAATTAATAAAAAAAGATAGTTAATAAATTATTGAATGATTATCTGTCCCCATATACCCTGTTCCCAGGATGATATTTCGACATTCGTTGATACCGCCGTGATTCTGACGGTCAGTTCACATTTAAAGACGTTCGAGTCAAAAGCGTCAAGCTCCGGGGTGATATCTATATCCTCACTTTTCACCTCGCCGTCATCCAAGGTTACAGTGACTGACACCTTCTTGGGAATGGTCTCCCCACCGGCTTTGGATGGATTTACCCCCAGCACATAAAAGCTATGCCTGTACTCCTCCTCACCGTCTTCAGACTCCCGCTTTTCAAGGGGGAAAAATACGGTAGCCTTACCGCGCAAGGCCTCTTTTCTGCTCAATGAATACCCCGTAGGAATCCCGCTTAGCGAAGCCTTGCAGGATGAGACATTTCCGGTTGTTCCTTCCTTGATGACATGGACTATGAAATACATTTGCTTGACAACCGGCAAAGGAGTGACCGTTTCCTGTACGAGCCCTTCAATAGGGACAACCAGACGGCTGTTGAAGGCGCATATCATCGGACACTCGTTCACAGCCCGTACATTCCCTTCAAAATAAGTAGGAAGGTATAGTTCCGAGCTGTTGAATGACTCCAGACCAACAGATTCCACACCTGCCGGACGGTTGACCGTAATCATCTCCGTTTCCCCTGAAGGGATATTTTCATAGATCGTATCTCCGAACAGGACTCTTTGTGCCGACGGCAGTTCCTGACGGTAGAACAGGACATCCATGGATTCCGGTTTCCGGATATCGCCCCAAAGCGATTCCCAATCCATTATCAGCTGGACACGTCCCGTATAGTTGCAGTCTTCTGAGAACTGGCAGCCAGACATCATCAATATGATGCCTGAAAACAATATATTTCTTATCGGTTTCATCATGATAATTCGTTTATAGTTCATCTATTTTCTTGTTCAAATGGTATTTGGTAATCAGCCTGTTTATCTCCGGATCCAGCGCGCCGCGATAGACCTTCGATTCATCAAGTTCACAGGCGTGCAGGTATCTCCTTACGGCTTCCGCCTCCTTCCCGAAGCGCGAACATAGGATTGCCAGCAGGTATTCCTGGTTTGCGCTCTCCTTCTCTTTCAGCAATATATCATAAGCCGGCTTGTCATAGCCCAGACTCATGTATGCAATGGCGGTATTATAGTCACCGTACTCGATAAGGACTGCCAGTGCGTCTTTGTACTTGCGGGCCTTAAGCAGCTCACGTCCTCTTTCATACAGGGTGTCGGGCTCCGTCGTATGTATCGTATCCTTCGTCATGCCTGAACGGTGAAGGTTGAACTGGAAATCGACGACACGGAGTGCCGGATATATGCTGTCTTTTATATGCCGGTACTCTGCCGGGTACCGGCTTTTGATCTGCAGCTCGCGTTTGTCCGGGTCCGGTTCATCGGTTATGATTTGCAAGATCTCATCCCTCGGGATTATATTACGGTCGGCCGCGATAAGGGAATACACCCTCTTCCAATCCTCCGCAATCCACTTGGCATTGAAAAGTGTGTCCACTCCGGCCTTGTCATCCATCTTTTTGGCAAAATAGCTTTTAAGTGATACGGCCCTGCGCTTGGCCAACGCCTCATTCATTTTCCAGCTTCCTTCAGGAGAGGCGGAAGCGGTCATGTTTATTGAATCTATGATGAACTCACTGCTCCAGGTCAGCTGTTTGATGATGTCCTGCACCTTGGCTATCTCCGATGCATTGTCATCCAGATTCTCGTCGATATGCTCCTTCCCTACCGGAAAGGTTATATGGGCGGAGAAGTTCGCCTCCGCATGCCGCTCGATAATCTTCCGCTTGAACCGGGGGGCGTTATCTATAAACTGGATCATGCTTGATACGAAATAGGTGATCGTATCCGACTGTGGCAGTTCGAAAGTGCTCTTGTCCAAAGCGAATATGTTGCCGTTAAGGTAAAGATCCATACTTTTCGACTCGTCTGTGGCAACCTCCTGCGTATAGTAATAATTGAAATTATTGCCGGCGGAGATAATGGTATCAAGACGGGCGTCAGTATTGTATTGCAGGTTGTACTTCCGGAAAAAATAGTCCCATATCCGGGTGGTGTCACGGTCAAAATAATTGTAACGTTCGGAAAGGGCGGAATACATGGCCTCTCCCTTTTCCTGATAGAGCCGGTAAATCTCACCGTTTATGACGACATCTTCCAACTTTATCTTTTCTCCGGATCTCTCCAGAGTTGGTGTTAAAGTAATCATCCAACGTTTGTCTATAAGAGCCTTTGGAACAGTGACAATGAAGTCCAAATTGACCATTCCGAAACGTTCCGGGACCGTTTTTGTACGGGCCACAACGGTCACCTCGGACAAGGCCACCGTGACAATATCCTCTCCGGTCTTCTCATCCCTTGTCCTTACCTGTTCCTCTGTATTCCCATCGGCATCACGGACCACTGACTTCTCACCGATATTATCGGTCGTTCCTGTCGTAACTTTCCCCGGCTGGTTGACCTGCGGACGGTAACCGGTATTTTCCAGTTTACTCGTCAGCCGGCATGAGCAGACAAGGAAAAGGACAGCTGCCCAAAATATATATCTGTGTTTCTTAGCCATAACCGCACCTGTTTAGAAAAGATATACCAGAGAGACTGATGCCTTGCTTGGGATAAGGTAGAACTTCTTCTCATCACCTTGGGGAGCACCGCACTTCTTGCATAGATACTTGGTATAATCAGCCCAAAGGACTCCCAGACCTGCTTCAAATTCCAGATTCCAACGTTTGTTCAGCACCTTGGAATACCCATACGACAATCCCAATCCTACCCCGTAGCCATCATACCGGTATTTATGTGTCCCACCGATATGGAACCGTGAATAGATGGACTGAATTCCGATGAATCCCTGCGAGAATGATTCAAGGAACCAGTAACGGGCACCCGGCTCCACCGTTATATTCTGAAAACGTTTGTTCCCGGAGAAAACCCATGGGTTGTAGTTCACCGGCAAATGAAGGGACCAGTTACGGTGGACTGAAATCCCGGCTTCGGCATTGAGATTTGTCGTTGCCAGTCCCAACAGATTGGTTTTTACTGAATAGAACTGCGCCTTGGCGGTCACTGCCAATGCTGCAAATACTAATACTAATAGAAACTTATTCATACATATTATATTTATTGAGAATTTATTATTTCACTTGTCTTCAATGACGGAGCCTGATCCCCCATGCTATGAGCCTGAGGATGCATCCGCCCTGCTATTATCTTTTTTCTGTTTATATTTGTCCCTTACTTGTTCCAATACTTTGTTTACCGTGGTGATCACCGAGTAATAGTGCTGCTGTACTATTTCCTCCATGATCTCAATCTCCAGCTCCTTCTTCTCTTCCGACCCCAAGTTTACAGGCATTGAGAATGAAGGAATCTCCCGGGCCACGAAATGGCACATGTTGAATTGGGCACTGAAGAAGGGAGGTTTGCCACCGGCAATCTTTCCGATAAAATGACCGACACTCTGCCCGGCGACATCACGTGCTCTCACCACCTTTTCCTTCTGCAAGGATTCCGTCCTGCTGCCGCTTCCGGAATCCTGATGGGAAAAAGACTCCTGGGCTTCCTTGGTCTCGCCAAGAAGGTTCTCTATTTCTTTGGCTGTGGAATCATTTCCTGTCATGCCATACGCCTGTGTCCCGCATGAAGCCTTCAGGATCCTTGCGGATTTCTCTCCATAGTCACGGATCGCCTGATTGAAATCCTGAACGGCAAGGATTGTTGCCACATTATGCTTACGGGCGGTTCCTATGAAAGTATCTATGCCCTGCAGCATGATGGTAGGGAACTCGTCAACCATAAAGATGCTCTTCTGCTTGCCGGGATTGTTCATCTGTGACATTATCACACTGGCTATACAGGAAATAGGCGGTGATACAGCCTCTTTGATGGAAGGGGCGTTTCCGATGCACAAAATGGTCGGATGTTCCTTGTTGGTGATATCCAACGAGAACTCCTCTTCCGGAAGGGGAGAAAGTACCCAGAATATATACTTGTTGTTCAACAACACAAGCGGAGTCTGTGCCGAGGAGACCGCTCCTGCGGTCTGCTGCTGCGCCCCCAGCTTCCATGCCGTCAGCATGGATGACATGTTGAGTGCGATTTCCGGATCCTCGGAAAGCCACCGGAATACCAGATCGCTGTCCGACAAGGCAAAAGCTATCACATGAGGCAGGGTCCCTATTCCCGTTTTCCTTTCCTTATAGCATTTATAAGCTATGGAATACACATAGTTTATCGCATTATTGGCCCAGAAATCCGTCTTTTCTTTCCATGACGCTTCGAGGTTCTTCATCAGCGTCGTCGCAATATTCCTTATAAACAGGGATTCACTTCCCTTCGGCACATATTTTTCCGAAAGTACATTCACACGTACCGTCCGGGACATGTCGACGAAGTTGATAAATGCAAAATTAGGTGTCGGAATATTCTGGGACTTGAAGTATTCAATGCTTCCATAGGCGATCTGTGACAAGATGGGTGACCCCTCCTTTGTGGGATCGCCTTCCCAGTCATAGACAAAGCCGGCGTAATTCCTTTCCGCACACTGGTATATGATCCCTTTGATCCAGCTCTCCGATTTCCCGGAGCCCGGTCCGCCATCTATATAGATGTTCTGTTGCGGTTTATGGACAACCAGTGTACCGTCTTCTGTCTCAAATGTAAAATAGAACAAGGTCTTCTCCGATGATATACCGAATATCGTTTTCTCCGATGCCACACGGCGCTTCGCATAAAAGCCGGCCGTTTGGGCTGCAATCAGGGTGAACAGGATAAATACTACCGGAAAGACAATTAGATTGTACCAGGCGAACGTTCTGCTGAAGCCGGTCACCAGCACCGTGGCCAATAATAAGGTAATGGCAGTGTATGCCCCTTTAAGGGATTCATCCTTGTTGACGTTGGTACCGGGAAAAAGGAAAGCAAGTCCGGCTATCACTATCACATAGATAAATCTTACCATCAACGCCTTACGCAATACCTTCTCCAAACGGAGCAGTACGGCGGTGTCCGGTGAATACAGTTCATTCACCAATAACCATTGGAAAATGACTATCCCCCCCATTATTACGGCCAATAATAGTAAAATCTGTGACAATTGCTTCTTTGCCTGGTCCATAGCTCCACGTTATTTCTGTTCCGGGTGATTACTCGGTAATAGTTCTATATTGATTATTCTACAGTTGGCACTGGGTACGGCACCCTTTTGCGGATCGTTGTATACTCCTACGGTCAATTCACCGAATACCTGTACCGGGGTGCCCTTCTTCAGATATTGCAGAATACCCGTCATATAATTCTGGAAACAAGCAACCCAAAGGGTCTTTTCCTCATTGTTCTCCCAGTTCTTTTGCGGAAGGCTGAAACTGAAGCCTTTGTCTGTCTCTTTTGCGTCAGCTCCAAGCCGACCTGTCAGGATTACTTTCATTATTTTAAAAATTTAGTGATAATTGTACTGTATCATTCTTTCTATCCGTTTCTGCCTGTATGAGCAGGGGTTCAACCTTTATGTGGAATATGCTTTCTACCGCCGGGCGAACGGCGGAAGCGGTATTCCGCAACAGGTCAAGATCTTTTGCGGACGGGGAATATCCGGTCTGTTTCAGTTCAACCATGGACTGGAACTGTCCGGCAAGCGCCGCATGCAGGGCGGCCGAGAAAGCGGAAACCGTATTGCGATTTGGAAAGGCAGCATCCCTCCCATCCTCTTCCCGCAAGGGAATACCCCGTTTCTCAAGTGCGCGGCTGGCTGCCTGCGTGCTCTCAAGTTCCGGCATTCCCTTTGCTGCGGCAATCAACTTCTCGACGGTTGTAGGCTTCCTGATTTCCCCCCTCTCCAGTTTTTCATGGTACTCTTTCCGCAGACTTTCACGGGAAGCCTCATAATGGCGGTCTTTTTCCGCTTGGTGCTCAACCATCTTATCCTGCTGCCGGGCTGTTTTTTGTATGCCCTTGTGCAAGGCGGATTCCCCGAAACCGGAAAACGGATATCCTTTGGAAGAGAGATACTCTTCCTCGGTCATCACCGGCACGGAGTTTTCCACAGTACTGGAAAGTGCCAGTTCACGGCCCGTCTCATTTAGAATCATCGTACTTGCCTTGCCTACATCCGCCAGGACTGAATAGATGAACTTTGGCTCCTCGGATATTGCCTCCAACCAGTTTTTCAGGTATTGGGCATTTCCCTTCTGAATGCCGGATACTATGCCCAATGACTGGCACACGACAGCGGATGTCAATTCCGCGACCAGCTCTTCCTTTGCATACTTGGGGCTTCCAAATTTATTTTTCAGTTCCCTGTTCAGGCGCGACTCGATTCCGGTTGAATGCGCCATCTCATGCAGCATCGTACTATAAAATCCTTCACCTGTATGGAACATTCCCTTCAGTGGAATATATATCTTGTCCTCGGACGGCCGATAAAAAGCCCTGTCTATCGGCTCTGATGAGATGGGACATAGCCATGTATTATGCAGTAGCATCATATCCAGCTCCGGACAGGACAGCATATCCTTGTCATCCTTCACCGTCTGGACATTGAATCTTTTCTGCATTTCTTCCCATTTTTCCGGATGTACCATGGCAAAATTGGTCTGATCAGCGTTGAACACCATATAGGATTTCGTATAGGGAATCACAGTATATGCCTGCTGCTGCTCCTTGTCCAATGCCTTATAGTCGTCAAAGGTTATCTTATGTCCATTTTTGTCTTTCACGGAAAAATTCCAGTACATCACAGGAAAGGCCTTCTCGCCTTTCAATATGCAGGCTCCTTTTTCCTTGGCCTGTGCGTAAGTCATGAACACCGGGGTTCTGTACTTCATCTCGTCACAGCGAAGGTAGAGCATGAAGGAATTCATGCCATTATAAATCCGGCCGTCGATATTCTGGGGCAAGCCATATCCGACCGTACTGAACCAAGGTTTCTGCCAGTCGTCTGAGACCTCCTTTATTTTCTTTATCATAAGTTCCGCAAACTTCTGCAGAGTCTTATCATTGGCAAAATCACTCATTGGTAAAGATGTTTGTTCTCATAATCCCGTAGCCACTCCGATGCATTTTCCGCATTGGGCGTCAATCCCTTTTCCTGCATGTCGGCGATGTACATCTCTGCGTACTCGCTCTGTTCCAGCAGGAATTCAAGGTCATCAATCATTCCTGACTGGTTCTTCATTACTAAATCATCATAATCTTCCATCTTATATTGAATTAACGGTTAATAATCTGTTTTGAAAAACGTAACCGGGTGTTTCCCAACATGCCTGCTACGCTGCTGACCGGCAGTTTCACAACTTTCCAATAGCATATTACTAATGTTAAATTATTATGAACATGACAACACACCATCTTGTAAAACATGTATTGTCTGTTTTAGTGAGAATTATAAGGGTTCATCTAATTTTTACTTTAAAGGAACATACCCACTCATTATCTATATAATTCCATGTCTTCTGTTCGATAAGGCATGGATCCTGGTAAAGTATCCTCAATAAAGGAATATCAGCATGTTCAGACTGAAAGGATGAGCGTTGAATATCATCGGCCACATTGCCAACTGCCAACATCTCTACAGATTTTTTATCATCCTCCGAGAGAAAGGGAAAGACACATAGCCGCTCACCTATATTCGGGAAAAACAAACAATTCCAAAATCCTTCAATCGTCAGTCCATACTGGTATAGATACAGGAGTATTTTCATTTTTTATTTATCTGTTGTTAAATGGAAATAATATTCTCTGGCATGGAAGGACGGGCTCTTTCCCGTTCACATTCCCTATCTTGAGAAACCGCAGTTTCAAGATGCGGACTGGCTGTTGGGCTTAAACCGAATATCTTCTGTACGGTCACAAGAGAATTGGTTGAAATGTTATTCGAGAAGGAGTTGAGAAACTCTTCGGTTGGTACATAGCCTCCTTCTTTCAATTGGGAAAGTCTTTTATAATCCTCCCCTTCAACAGCCGCTTTAAAATCATTATCTAAAAAACTGCTCTTTAGTTCTTTATCGGCATTGACAACTTCGTTGTACTCGTAAACTTCCTTGTTATCATATCCTTTAAAATCCACATTAAAATCATCAAAGTCTTTCTCGCCGGCAAGTCTGATTTCACTCAGGTTGTTTATATGATAATTGCCTTGCAAATTGGTTGTACCAATCGCTCCCTTCAAGGGTGAGGATTGTAGAATTTGCACCGAATTAGGTAATTCCGGAAGAATATACCCGAGTGTGTGTTCCTTGTAAACCACAAGTTTAATCTTTGAACTGTTATCAAAATCATTCCGGATCTGTTTCTGATAAGACTTATAAAGAATCCCGCGTAAATCATCATCATGCAGTTTAAATCCTAATTTGACTCCAGAGTAGCGCAACATGTCAATGAAGGCAAACTTGGCCCTTTCCCATAATGAGATCTCCTGCCGGTTATGGAAGCCCTTTTCCGCCAGCCTTGCCAGATACTCCTCCGTTGCAACCAGACGTTTGGCAGGATCCCCATGGGTGGCATACATGATCCGTCCTTGGATCTCAGCAGTTGCATTGTTATATATATTGTCAAGGAATGTGTCAAAATGCTCACCGAACATCTTACGCAAGCCCAAATGTGCGACGGACTCATGCATGACGGTACGAAAGGCATCATCCGGACTTGAGATGTTAGGAAGATAAACGGCGACACTGTTTGTCGTCGGAACAAACCATCCTTTTATTTTCTGTCCGGACTCAAGCTTCCTTTTAAGTGTACCGTCAGGAAGTTCATCAATATCTTTTATTATATCAATCGGGACATGGAGCGAATTTGACAAAGAGTCGATAACAGAAACCAGTTCCGCCTTTGGTGAATACATACTTCCGGAAAAAGAGCCTTCTATGAGTATTCGTTCTTCCTCCCGTTCAAGCCCGGCAGCACCTTTCTCACCGATAAGACGGTACCTGATGTCATCGTTATCCAAGGAGAAAGAACCGACGTTCTCTATCGCTGATTTTATCTGGTTCGGATAAAATGCCACATACTGGTCATTTTCCACCCCACCGGCCAACCGGATATCATATCTGGTACCTCTTACGATTATTCCATCAAATCCTTGCGCCATCAGGCTTTCCTTGAACTGTTCCAGAACTTCCTCCTCATTGTCGAGCGCCATTCCAGTTCCGCCAATATTGGCATCATACGCATTCATTCCGCCAAACCTGTACAAGTCCGTTCTCAGCTGTTCATAAGGATCGTTATACAACAGCTCATACAACCGGTCTGAAAGTTTTTGTTCCTTTCCTGACAGTTCCAAGACTCTTTCCCCGTCTCTGATGGCCTGCATACTGTCAGGAGTCCTTGCGCCGTAATACTCCCTTGCGGCAGCATCGGGGAATCCGTTTCTTGCCGCTATGCCAAACGCTTCGGAAGCATACCAGTTTATTCCCGTCCATTTCCCCTTAAGCTCCTTTATCTCACACCGGATTGAAAGCAGTGCTTCTTCGATTGGCTTTTTTTCATCATCAATATCCCGTCTCTCATAGACCTTGGGATTTTTGAGCGATAAAAATGTATTGTAATTGGTCACATGTTCGCCATCCCCCCACCAAGATTCTTCCGCAAAATTCCGTGCGAATGCCTCCATAGGGGTAAACCAGAAACCTATCTTTCCCATTTTATTGGAAGCTCCGCCTTTTTCCTTGCTGAATTCAGTGAAGGTGCTCCGGCTTCCATGAAACATTACGACAGGTTCACCGTTGGGATCAAGAATTTTAGATGCGGCATCCGGATTGTTCAGCCAATCACCGAACCATTCCTTGAAAGCGGAAGTACGGACTTGCACCCACTGCTCCGGCGACAGGTTGGTTTCCGTCCCGTTAGGCGCTTTCAAGTATGTGCCGTTGGCTTCAGCCTGGCTGATTATGTCCAGTTCTTCCCGGGTATAGTTATCTTTCATCGTTTGTAGTTTTAAAATGACAGTTCTTCAAATCGGCCGGTATTCTCCATCCGGTCGCTCATTACAGGTTCAATGCCAGCTTGGGGCTCATAAGCTCCGGCAGCCATTCTGACCTTCTCCGAAGGGTTTGCTATGAATCTGATATTTGAGGGATCCTGTTCCACTGCAAACATGCACACGTTCTCGGCCGGCTCGATTAGCGACAACACGAACGGATCTCTGGCTACCGATATGCGCTGTGCGGCTTCGCAGGGATGATCGATCAAGGTTATGCACCCGTTATCCTTCAGCACTGCACTGACCTGTACCTTCTCGGAAGGACTTGCCATATCCCCGATATAAGATGCGTTCTTGGAAACCAGATATGATTTCGTTTCTTCCGAAATATCCTCACCACGCTCTTTCAGGATATATGAGGTCAGCTTCACATCATCGGAAAAATAACGTATCGAGTCTGGATTATCCAGTACGATTGCCTTTCTTACCTCTTCGGTCAACTTTTCCGGATACTTTGCCTTCACATAGGGAAGCAGTTCCGGGGCCTTTCCCGCCAGAGCCTGAATCACCTTTCCGGAAGGTTCGGTCATATTATAGAAATTGTCCGGAGATTTATGTATCTCCGAGATATACCATCTGTCAGCAAGGCTGGCAAGCGCTCCATTCAGGAGCCTGTTCATCTTTTGTATTACATTCATAGCAAACCCTATTTTTTAAATGTTCTGTTCAATAGCCACCGGACGGGCAGCAGGAATACTGTCGGAAAACATATCAATCTTCAACTGGACATTTGAGGAAGCGAAAACCTCCATGCCAAATATCTTTTGTACGGCAACGGAAGCACTTTCGGAAAAAGTTCCGCATATCAGGCGTATCAATCCGGAAGAGGGCTGGTACCCGCTTTCTTTCAATCCTACAAGTGAGGAGAATTCATTCTGTTCTATCGCATCCTTGAAAGACAGGCAAGGCTCGATGATATCCTCATACATCGAATCCGTTATGTTTTCACAGTACCTGCAAGTATACGGATCAAGATATACGGCAGCCTCTATTATCTCCTTGGAAGGTTCTTCGATAAAACGGAGATTGTCCGGTCTTAATCTCACCGCCTCCATTTTCACGGTGTCAGAAGGATTGTCTATAAGTTCGAATACTTCCGGACACTTCCTGATGGCCGTAATCAATACCTTATCCGTCGGACAACGGATTCCCTGTACGGCATACGCCGAGTCATGTACGGCAGCCAACTGGACCCTTTCAGACAAGTTGCTGAAATTGTCTATGACAGAAGGATCTTTTTTCATTGCTGTCAGAAGCAACTCGTCTGAAGGCTGGTATCCTGTGCCTGCCATTTCTCTTTGGCGCATGGTATCGCCCGTTTCAACGGCTGACATAAAATCAAAGTCCATATCTTCCCGGACAAAGGCCTTCTCGCTTTCGGAGAGACTTGGCAGTTTCATGCTACCTGTATGGGCATTCTTGTACTCCACAAAGGTATTTATGTAGGACTCGAAGCCGGTCAGGAACTCCGGCATACAGCCGCTCTGCCTATATATATCCC
This sequence comes from uncultured Bacteroides sp., assembly GCA_934716785.1. Taxonomy (GTDB): domain Bacteria; phylum Bacteroidota; class Bacteroidia; order Bacteroidales; family Bacteroidaceae; genus Bacteroides. The sequence goes on from CAKUYM010000003.1 coordinate 16,794, forward strand.
TCGCACTTGACAATATGTCGGAGACACAGCTGTCAGTACCTTGGAAGACAACGACAGGCACATCATTATAGATAGCCTCATTCAGTATCTGCTTGTCCGTATATTCTTCCAAAGCAGGAACGGCAAGTTCCCTTTTGTTCTCATTGGAATAAACCTCGAAATCTTTTGCCAGCTTGTCAAAATCATAGAGGAACTCCATGATACAACCGCTCTTCTTATAAATCTCCTCTGCCGACCTCAATATCCCGGCGGCACAGGGATCTGTTCCTTGAAAAACGACAGCCGGTATGCCATTCGACTGGCATTTCCTCAATAATAATCTTTGATCTTTCATATGCGGTACTTTAAAGGTTGCTACAAATCGGCAAAAGCCTTGTTTACGATATTCCCCACTCCACGTGATATGTCTTTGGTATTGTTGTGAGAACTGCTTTGCGCCAGCTTGACATCACCCATGGAAGGGACATTCGTCTTTAATCCGAATATCTTCTGCACGGCAATCAATGAATTCTCCGGAACTGTCCCGGATAGGGATTGCATGATCTCCTTGGAGGGCATATATCCGTTAGCCTTCATCCTGTCAATACTTGCAAAGTCATCATTCTCGACCGCAGTCTTGAATGACCGGTCCATTTCCGGAATGCCGCTTTCTGCAAGTCTTTCCATTCCTTTCACCTCCTCTTTCCGTTCCTCACCTGTTTGCGCCAAAGTTCCGGAACCGGATGCTTCCGGTTTAAGCCCGAACAATTTATCAATAACCACCGCCTTCTTTTCATCCATATTCGGACTCTTCTCCAGACCTCTGATAACCTCTTCTGACGGTTTGTACCCTTCGTCCCTCAAGCGGGCCATCTTTTCAAAGTCGTCTTTCTCTACAGCCTCCCTCAACTCTGCTTCCATGTCTCTTGGCTTTTGCCTTTCCACAGGAGCCTTTTCCGTCCCGGCAGGATGGCTGTCCCTTTGCTGTTGACGCCCCATCAGCTCGATGGCCTTTGCTTCTGATATACTCTGCATATTGGAGAAACGGATTCCGGTCTTGTCATCAGTCCATGACACATCCGCTATGAAATAACCTTCATCACCGTGTAGAACCATATTATCAAGTGAGTGCCCGTTGGCAAGCAGGTATTTGTCGGCCGCGGTCAACTCCCGTCCACCCATTGTGGATGGGATGGAGAGTTCCTTCTCCGACCGTACTATCACGGAGTTCAAATCCCTGTCCACAGAAACAAACACATGTCCTTTCCTGGCGGGAAATACGAGTACCTCTCCTTCCAGAAGAGCCTTCTTCTGTTTTTCCGAAAGTTTCTTGCCAAGAATCTTGTCCGGTATGACCAGAGCTTCCTTGTGGTAGAAAACCGATACGCCCTTGTTTGTAAGGCGCAGCTTGGCCGGTTGCCCTTTTACGCTCGTCAGATCCGAAAGGACTCCCTTTTCCAGTTTTGTACCTTTGCCATCCAAAACATAGCCGTTAGTGAGGGCGTATTCATAAAAATCCTTCCCGGTGTAACATACCCTGTTCCTGTGATCAATGATTGTAAAACGATCCTTTGAATCGGATCCTATGTCTCCCCAGTTGATGATGTCCACCTCTTCTTTGGCACGCAAGGCCTCCCTGTAATCCGAAGACAGAATGCTGTCCTTGTCAAAGAACTTGCAGACACGTGACATGGAAGCGTCCAGATTCACCCGGTCAGTCCCTTTCTGCGTGTGTGCGCGTATCTCATCGGTTGATGTCCGGAATATATCCTCATTGAGAGTGAATGTCAGCTTTCCCTTGTTATAACTTTCCTTATAGCCAAGGCTCTGGGCAATTCCACGGAACTGCCCGACATTGCTGAACTTATATTCATTAAGAGCTTCTTCTATCTTCATGACGGGATTATTTTAAAAGTTGGGCGGATAATATATACTCACTCAGAACGGACAGTCTCATATGACGTCCGCCACCCTTTTCAAACATCTCTATCTCAAAAATCTTATCATCGGGAATGGTAAACTTGTTGAAGGCAAGCACGAAACGGTTCTCGCTCTTTCCAAAGATCCTCTTTGAGAAGTCCTTCTGTTGTACCGGCTCATACTGTACCTCCTGCTGGATGGCATTCTTCAGTTTTTTCTGGTCACGAATGAAGCACTTTACAAAATCAACGTCATAATCTATGTTCGAGAAATTCTTTATGTCAAAGACGAAAAACATAAAGTCACCGTTGACATAAAGGTTGGCAAGCGAGAATTCAAACTTGTTCTTTATGATTCCAAGACTGAAAATATTCCTCTTCTTGAGATGCAACCTGTCAATCAGCTTCTCCATCTCGATGCTGTTGGCATCAATGTGCGCTATATACGAACGACCGTCATCAAGGTTGTACGAGTATGTCAAGGCATGGTCATTCTTGATGGTAATCTCATAGGTGGTATTGTCCTTGTCCACAACAAAAAGGTTGGAAGGTAGAAAATTGTCAAAAGTGGTGTTCACTTTTATCATGTTATTGTAATACTCTATTCCAAACACCTCTTCATTTCCCTGCCTGCAATAGACGACATCGGCAGGAAGAAATATTTCGGTGGTATTGCTGTTATTGGCGACAACCTCAAAACAGTGAGACGGGGTATCTTTGTCATAGTCATAAATTATATTGTCGCAATCATCCTTATAGCCGGTCGGAAGGTATGTGATTCTGAAAGAATGCACGCTTCCGTCTATGCAGACTATCACAAGGTTGGTTATTCCGGTGAAACCTTCCTCCTGCGCCGTTATGCATACTATGTTCGGAACAGTCTCTACCCTTTCGGCCTTTATAAAATCTTCACGTCCGTAAGAGATGTCACTTACCGGAGCCGGAAGGACGATATGCTTCACCTTATCGAATGAAACATAGATCATCGGGGAATCGATATTCTTTTTCACCTGTGCCGAAACAAATAACGGCATGATCAGGAACAATATATATAATAATGCTTTCATTGTATGAATCCAGTGTATATGTTTATAAACCAAAGTAATATGAGACAAAGAATAAAAACTGCGACAGATACCCTTGACTCCGAAAGAGCTTTCTTCTGTATCCGGGCGTTGCATATGCGTGACCCACTGAGGACCGCACCTGCGGCTGCTATAAAATTCAATATATCCAGATACATCACAGCGATTCTATTAAGGAGGTTAATGGATCTTTCTTGGTCGGCTCATTCTTCTGCATCTCTATCTGCTTGAACATGCGTTCCAGCTCCGCTTCTTCCGCTTCCCTTTTGCGCTTGTCCTGTTTCGTCTCTTCCTTCAGGAAAATCTGATAGTTCGCCTTCAGGTGCACTTTAACCTGTGAAAGACTCTGGTTCAGCAACTGTTTGGCGACCTGGGTAGTGGCGGTTATGGCGCTCGTCACCTCGCTTGTCACGGTACCGATTGAACTGATCGGCAGCTGTACACCTTGTAACAGGCCCTGTTCCATCTTACGGGCGGATTCCGCCTTCATGTTATTGGGCAGATTCAATCCCTCAATGGCATCATTGTCAAAGATCACGAAAGATACCGGTGATATGTAAGTGCCATAACGGAAATTCTCAACAGTAATCTTTAACCGGCTCGCCGCTACGGAAGCGGTACCGGAGAAAAGGGTATTCGCCGGTATCTCGACACCGCTTATCAACAGCGGTTCCAGTAACCGCATCTTTACAGGAGTACCGGAAACGACCGTCTGGTCCCCGTAAATAGCCGCCTTTACCAGATTCTTCTTTCCGGGGACAACATACTGCGGTCTGCGCTTCCGCTTTCCTTTCTCATTGACTATGAACCGGGGTTCCGGTGCAACATCCTCTGCCACATCATCATCTTCTACTTTCGGAGAAGTGGTTACCGAATCCTTCTTATCCGGAAAATATTTTCCAAGCACGTTATCATATATCCCCATCCTATATTCAAGCTTTTTCTTGCTCTCCTCATAAGCCCGGTGTTCACGTTCCAGATCCTCTATCTCCTGATCATTTTCTATCCTGTTAAGATTCTCTCGCATCCTGCCCTCAAAATCAGACCTGCTCCCACCATATTCGCCCATTGCATGCTCGTAAGGGTCTGTCTGCATTCTTTCAATTTGCCGTTTCATCCGTTGCCTATACTTGTTGTCCGATTCTTGCATGTCAAAGTAGAAGTCGGAGCCTTTTACTCTATCTTCTTCCAACATTTTCTCTTTTTTCGCTGCTATCTGATCCTTTTTATAGGCTTCCAGTTTGTCCGCTACCACCTTCTCATCTTTTGATACCGGTTCCAAAAGGGAATTGTTGGTTCCTTCGGACACCATCACATCCGGTCCGTTTTTAGACTTCAGGATGACAACCAGAAAAAGAATGAACAGGATGACAACCATGGCAATCAGCAGTGCGTTCTTGCTTTTCAGCACCTCTTTCATTTTGATTTTTTTCATAACATTATTCTTTTAAGTTTTCGACTGTTGTTTCTTTGGGTTCGGAATAGCTCACCTCCCACCCTTCTATTTTGACTCCATGCGAGTTCTCTCTCGAACGGGAGACGTCATAGAGCGTAAATTTCGCCAATACGTCACGGGACACGCCCCCTCTTGCACGGTAGCCGGTTTGTGTGAACAGTATTTCTCCGGATACCGGGACTGTCTTCATCTCGACATGTATATCCTTGATCGTAACACTGTAGATGATATTCTTTTGGATTAGCGAGTTGTGCATATTGATGTCATTATATTCACTCAGCAGCTCTTTTCCTCTGTTGCCGATCAGGTTCAAGGCCGATTTGATATTAGCGTCATAGGTGCTCTCATCAAAGGCGTACCATTTTGATACAAATGTTTTTATATGATCCTCATACTCATACTTCCTCATATCGGAAGCAGCGATAGGTGTACTCTCATATACTTTTCCGGAAGTATCCAGTACCAAGGCCTTCGTATAGGCTTCATCTATCTTCCTGTACTGGAAGATGAAAGCGACAGTGAAGGCCAACGCCAGAATCGCGCAGCAACTGACTGCCACTATCATGGTCACCCGGATTGTCTCGTCAACTGTTTTAAACTTTGTCAGATCCATATTATATTAGTCTTCATCAATGACACTCTTACCTACGGAAGCAGCAGCTCCGACATTGCTTGCCCCTTTTGCGGCGGCAGCACCTCCCATGAATGCCAGCATTGCGGCAGTGCTCACAAGTGATACCGTCTTAGAAATGATCTTTCCGGCATCACCGTGCCCGACAATCTTGCCGGCCAACCAAAAACAGGAACAATAAGCTCCAATTATAGCCAAGTCCATACCGAGATACTGGATCTGCTTTGTCGCTTCATCCGCCATATTGAATGTGGAGGAATCGAATATGGCCTTGAAAGTATGCATCATGATTTGGTTAAGGATATTGATAACGGTAAAAACCATGCAGGCGGAACAAAGGGTACCGAACCATGTCGACAGCTGGTTTTTGAATACCGGAAGCATGCTGAATGCAAAGACAAAAGGTCCCAGTATGACCAGCAGTTTCACAATGACAACCCCGATTCCCAATACCACAACCTGGATTATCCCGGTTATGAGCGAAGCGCAGGCATGGATTCCCATGGCGATATAATTGGACGGATTAAGCATCATTGATATGGATTTAAGCAATGAGGCCTCTCCGTCAGGCTCATTTCCTTGCGCAAGGTTTTCCTTCTCTTTTGCGTTGGCACCGTCTGTATCCTCGCCAGCTTTGATGTTTGCATCAATGGCATGTTCCTGATAATTGGCAATCATCTCATGCTGTTCGGAAGATGACCTATTGACGTAATCCATAAATTGCCCGGCCTCACTGCCTGTTAAGGAAGTCTCCTGATTTATGACATCGAAGGTCCCGATTATCGTTTTAGCTATAGGCAGGTACAATGACAGGCAGAAAAACAAGGCAAAGCACCTGGCAATCTCCATCATGTCAGGAAACCTGTTCTCATCGGGACTCAACAACTGGCTGACCCCATGGTACAGGTAGTTGTATGACAAATTGCAAATGAAACATATCGCGCCTACCCCCAAGGCTACCACTGTCATTTGCGAAGTAAGCTCCATGGTGAGGGTGTCGGATATCTTCAGTCCCCACAAAAAAACATCTTGTCCATTCATAATTATCTTGTATATCTTGTAAATGCAGCCAGATTGCCGCTGTAATAAGCTTTCTTGTTATGTCTCTCTACAGATCTGCCAACAACGGCAACCCGGGCGATAGAATTGTATTCCTTCATCTCGACAGTGGCGGCTTCCAGAGCTTTACGCGCCTGCTCGACGAAAGCCATTCGTCCTTCACTGGTCATGGAGAAGTAATCCGCTACGGTGGCGACTTTAAACAGGATATCCGTGGCTACTTTGAAGTTTACGGAGACTTGCTGGAAGTTTAGGAATTTCAAACAATGATAATTCCCTCCCAGATTCATATAAAACCGGTAGTCGGAAGAAAGGCAGGCCACATCATCCACCAGCATCGCCAAATCATACAAGGACTGTAACTCCTTCATGTTCTTTATATTCTGCAAAGCCTTCTTTATTTCAAGATCCTCAATCATACCCTTTATCTGGGAAGACCAGCTGGTGGCTTCAGCTACCCAACCGAATTTGGTAAGAAGTGCATGTGCAGCATCGGTCACTGGAATCTGCGCATTGGCTTTCTGTACGGAAAATGAACAGGTTATGACTAAGACTGCTAAGAACGATAAGATTTTTGTTTTCATAACTTGATGTATATTATTAGTTCAACTTTAATTATTTACTTCAATACGAAGATCAGTGCGAAGATCAAAGCCACTATCCATGCCAGCAAATATGTCTTCGCATTGTTATTATTGGATGCAACCGCATAAACTACCGGAACCAGAGCGACGGTTAGCATGGCGGCGGCTATATACCAGGCTACATTGTTCGTTGCCGAACTGAACTCTGTGGACCACTGGCTTATCTCTGTCAACCCTTCATATGCTTCATCCATTGCAATCAATCAGTTTTTTGTTATCCACAAGCCGGATAGAAAAATCCATTTCAATAAGTATCTTAAGGAAAAGGGTTAGGGAGATATCCTCCCTGCCTTTTTCAAATTCAAGGAGCCTAGCGCGTGGAAGCTCATCTCCAACCATCTGGCATAGGGCGGAAGGGGTGATGTCCCGCTCCGAACACAGGGATTTGATGAGCTTTCCTATACGTTCCAGTATTTCACTTTCGGAAAAATCCCTTGTACAGACTATTTCCGTGTTTGCACTATTATGTTGCTGAAGGAGGTCACGTTCCGACTGGAGATTCAGTGCCCAGTCTTGCAGTATCCTGACTCTCTCCAGGTCAATCTCATGCAAGTCCTTCAGGTGGCTGATTTCTTTCTGATACGGATAAGCCGCCCTGAAGCTGCCGGTCTTTCGGATGACAGGAAGCACCTCATGAGTCACCCATTTACGGAAAGCCTGTGCGAAAGGTTTTCTTGACCGGAAGACAAGTGCGTATAATCCGGATTCATTGATTATACTTGTTTTTTGCAGACCACCGCCCCTTTTGTTTTTTGAAAGGGGATAGATAGTAGCGACCCCCTTTTCATCTTCATCCAACGAAGACGTTGCATCTCTGTGGTTCACGATATCAAGTACATCACAAACATCCTTTGCGACAAACCACGGATTGCCGTCTATTTTCAAAACCCGGATATCACCGAACTCGGGATTTTTAAAGATTTTATAGTCATTCTTCATAATCACCCTATTTTTTTCTTTTCTTCTAAATATCTGTTGATGGCTGTATATGTTGAGCCTGTTTCATCAAATAGCTGTTTGATCCTCACGACAGTTGCCTGACGGGAATCAAATGCGACCGCGGCAAATGGTGAGACCTCATTTCTGAAGACAAAAGTGTCGTTGTTCATTTTTATAAAGAACTCCCTCCACCTGTCATCTTCCGCATTCTGCAAGGATTCGATCAGAGTCAGCTGATCCTCGGACAATGAAAGGACATCACGGAGATTGGGCAATTCGCTCCTGTACTGGGAATGGTCCAGAATGACCTTGGTATCACAGTTTATGGTAATCGAGTCCTTTATCGCGGCAGGACAGTTCTTAAGAAACAATACGTTCTGTGCCGCGATGGTTATGGCCCCTTCCTTCTTACGGAAGGTACGGTACAGATAGGCTATGAAATCGCCGAATTTCTCATCCTGCAAAAAGTCCAGCGCTTCATCGATTATAAGTTCCTTCTTCACTCCCTGTCTTTTCTTTATCTTGTCCACCACCATTTGCAAGGTGATGATGACAACCAATGGGAAATACTCTTTCTTGGATGCGCTTTCCATATCAAATGCGATCAGCTTGTCATTGACTATATCCACATTTTCGGTAGCATTTAACAGGTAGGACAGTTCACCTTCGGTATACGGTTCCAACAGCAGCACAAGCTCTTCTACTTCAAATTTCTTCACCTCAAAGTCCTTCATCTTCTTGCTGAACACGTCGCGGAGGAAAATCCTGTATTCTATCAGGTTCGGGAATATGCGTTGTTGGGAACCGGACAAGGATGAATTGTTCACATACTCATAGAATTCTATGATTGACTTGCGAAGAATGGCCGCCTCCGTCGGAGTCATGCTCTCCCTCTGCTTCCATATATATGATATGACAGCCGCTATCGTTTTGATAAGATCCTCCGCACCTTCCTTATCAGAGGTATCCTTATAAAGATACTTGCCGCTCTTGTCACGGTCGCACAGGAATGGATTGAAGGAGAACTTGCGTTGGTCTGTTGAGTCAAAGTACTTTCCACGGTTCAGCTCTATCATAGAACGGTAAGACCCGCCAATATCGACGATCATCACATCATGCTCAAGCTCATAGGATTGTAATATGTAATTGTTCAGCCAGAAAGACTTTCCGGAACCTGACGGACCTATGACTATCTTGTTCTTGTTCTTTAAGGACGGGTAGAACCACATGTCTATCTTGGAAGGATTTCCAAAACGGTCACAATACAGATGTCCCGACAAGGATGACAGATAGATACTGTCCTTTTGCAGATAACACAGCGCCTGCTTGGTTGTGTTGATAAAGCCTCTGTAATTGGCACGGGCGTTGCCCGGTATATTGGCAAAGAACAGGTTGCACAACTCCGCATTCTCGACATAGCAGGAACTCCTGTTCATAAAGGAGAACCCTTGTTGTACCAACGAGATCTTACGCATCAGGGCCGTTCTATCCGTATCATTGATTATCACATTGAAAGCGGTGTATGCGGTCTGATAATCCATTTTGGTTATGGTCTCACAGAACAGCTCCTGTTCCCTTTGCGCTTCTTTTGCCGGCGGATAGAAATTGGCGACATAGTTAAGCCCCTGCTTTTCGGAATTGATGGCGCTGATGGTGGAATCCGGATCGGTTATCTCAATCACCACATTTACGATATGGTCAAAAGGCAATCCAAGTCCTACCGGATAAATCATCGAGCACTTGCTTTTAATGTTTTCAGGAAGTTCGATGGAGCTGCCGTAGGACTTCGACTTCCCGGTGTTAGGGACGTTCAGTTCATAGATATGCTCCCCTTCTTGAGATAAGGACAACATGGATACAAACTGCTTTCCGATCTGCATGTCTTCACCCTTTGTCACAAGTAACGGGTTCAACGTCTCATTTGTCGCATCATCGACAGGCGTGGCATAAGAGAGGTTCATATAATCATAAACCGCATTATTCAGTTCTTTGCTCTGCATCCGACGTATTCCGAATTCAGTGATGGATGACAAGCCGTTCTCAAAATTCAGGATGCACGGTTCTATTTCTGACAAACGGGACTCGTAGTTCTTATACGGCTGTTTGAACGGGTAATTGAACTTGCGCAACAAGGAATTATTGGCAGGATTTCTCCTGATACTGCGCTTGTCCGGAAAAGTGAATGTTATATACAGGTTGGTATAGCTATTAAGCACCTGTTTCCCGTCAAAGTATTTTAAGTTCTCAACCTTCAGAGGATTTGTAGCATACTCGTCATTCTCGTAATGTGAGACATAATAAAAACACTGTTGGTGGACAATTGTCCCCGAAGGCAGCATCTTCAGGAATCCCTCCAGACGTTCCTGGATGTTCTTCGCCGCTTCTTCGGAAAGCGTGAATACTTCCGGAAGGAACAGCCGGTATCCGATGGTCAGATCACCATTGCCGTTCACAATAACATCATCCGTTATCGTCTGGATTGGCATCACCTTGCCGAGATCTACAGCCTTATCAGATATCTGAATCTGGGAAGGTCGCATATACAGCATGGCGGCAATCAGTATCAAGCCGCATAGCAGAAAGGCATATATCATAACAGTTCCGATCATCTTCTATTCTTCATTATAAATTTAAAGACCCTGTGCTTGTCCACAATTTTTGCAGGCGTGACCGACCTCACGGAAAGACTGGTCAGATAATCCGGATTGCCGGCTTTATGCTCCCGTGAGAGGTTCTTGAATAAGATGCCGGAAATAAAAGCCATAATCGAGATGATTGTAACCACTATCAAAGGATGAAAATGTGCAAACACACAGATTATTATAACCAACGCATAGGACAGCATTAGCAGTCCGAATTGTATGGAGGTCAATCCGAAGAACTTTATAGGTTTGTTTATCTTCCGTAAGGTTCTCATAGCATTACACGATCAGGAAAGCAACCATGATTATTATGACAGCAATAATCCAACCGAATGCCATTTCTTTGGCATGTGGTTGGTTTGACGATACGGCGTATATCACATAGACCAAGGTGACGATAAGGACAGCCCCCAACACATATTTACCGATGTTCACGATTGTGTCTGAGCCCTCCTTTGCCTTCTCCTCAACGTCCTGCAAGGATTGTATCTTCAATCCTCCCTGGGCATCCGCTACTTCCGGAAGAATAAGGCTTGTCAATAAGACTAAACCAAGGATCATTAAAAATCGTTTATGAATTACCAGGAATGATAGTTCTCTAATTTTTTGTAACATAACTCTAATCTTAAATTAAACTTCTATTTTTTGTAACTTACTGAAATCCACATTGTCAAATGAGACGAATACATCCATCTCTTTTTCCGAAAGTACGGAATCTTTCAAAGGGTTCTTTCCTGAATAATAGAAGGCCCTGTTTGACAGATACATGTCTGCAATCTCCCTGCATAAGTCTTCATTGTCTTCTATCTCCTGCTGGAATATGATCGTTATCTGCGGAAAGCTAACGGATTGCGGGGAAGCCTCTCTCTCTATTATATTATTTCCATGCACTGTCTTTTTAGTCAGCCGGCCTATAATGAATGCTATAGACGCTATGGACAGTATAATCGTAATATCTATAATCACCACCACACTTATATAAGTTCCCAGACCAGATAAAATACGATCAATGCTACAAGAAAGGTTATAATGCTCTCTTTCAAGCGTTCATGCTGAGTTATCACTTTCTTGAGAACCGATATTCCCGCACAGGCAAAGCCAACAGCTATAAACATCTGGCCGGTTTCTTTAAAAAGCCCGATTAATCCGCTTACATCAGTTAACAGTACCGGCATGATCAGTATAACAGGACTTTAAAACCTACATTCCAGACTGTATTCCATGCTTTTTTTGAAAATGGATTCCAATACTGTTTCACGCGGCCGACAAAACCGAAACGGGCGGAAACAAAATATTCCAGTTCAGCCTCAATCTTCGGACCTACCAGATATTCATACTCGTATTTATCCTCCAACTTCTTGTAAGATTCCACTCCGGTAAACAGTCCCAAACCCATATTCAGATAAAGTGAGGACATGTTGGTGGCTACCGTTTTAAAATATGAAGCATCTATATAATAATCTTTGGCTAATCGACCGACTGTCTTTATTTCAGGGATATCTGATGACAGATCCTCGTATTGATGATCAAAACTCTTCTCGAAATAATTCAGTCCAATCTTCCAATAGGTGGTCCTGCTGCGGTACTTCGAAAAAGAAAGATTCCCGTTATGGTTGTTACTGCCAAAAATATTCTGACCATAACTTAGTTCTATCGCAGATACACCTGCATAATGTCTCTGCGCATAAAGACCATGGAAACAAGCACACATGGTCAGGATTAATGTCATTCTTTTTATATTCATAAATGTAGTTTAAAAAAACGTTCGTTTTATTAAACTACTCTCACAGGATTTCTTAACAAAGATGATTGATATATTACTTTTGTCTCAAAAAATGAAATATGGATATGCACGTGTATCTCGCCATAATCAGAATTTGGATTTGCAGTTAGATGCTTTAACAAAGTATGGTGTTGATCACATTTTTGAAGAGAAAATCTCGGGAAAAGTAAAAAGAAAGCCTATTTTAGATAGTCTTATCAAGACATTGGAAGCTGGTGATCAATTAGTTATTTGGAAAATTGACAGACTGGGAAGAAGAAGTAGAGAGTTGATTAAGATACAAGAATCTTTAGAGAAACGAGAAATAACCTTAGTCAGTTTAACTGAAAGTGTCGACACTTCAACTCCTACTGGGAAATTCGCATTTCAAGTTATATGTGGTGTGGCAGAACTTGAACGTAATCAAATATCTGAACGAACTAAAGCCGGGCTACTTGCAGCAAAAGAAAAAGGGCGTGTTGGTGGACGTCCGGCAGGGTTATCAAAGGAAGCCCATCGAAAAGCCCAATTAGCAGTTTGTGAATATTCAAAATACTTACAAACAAGAGATATAACTATCGAAGATATTTGTGTTAAAGTTGGCGTTTCACGCGCCACTCTTTATAAATATTTAAAGATTAAAGGTATAAGAATATAAAGAAGGTGTACTGTTATATTGTCGTATAAAAAAGTAGAAATAATATATACTACATCTTCTTCTCAACAATAAAAAATATACTTTAAAAAGTAAACTATATGAAGCGTAATAATAGAAAAAACACATATAAAATAGATCTTAATTCATGTGATAAGAAAGAAATCGAAAGAATAATTTCTTCATATGAAGAAAGAAAAAAAAGCAGAAGTACCACTTCAAATTAGCAATAAATTAACAATCATGGTTAGCCCTGAAAATTGCAATGAGCGTTATCGTCAAAAATATATCAAGCAATATCTGTAATATAAAACATGCATGAATAATATAAACCTACTATATATTAATAGGAATGAATAATCCCCCCACTCATGGCTCCTTATTTAGCGGTTTCGATGCTCCAAGTGTTGCCGCTTCATGGTTGGGCTGGGAAAACGCCTTCCATTGTGAGATAAATTCTTTTTGCAACGAGATACTAAAATATTGGTTCCCTAATTCAGAACATTATGAAGATATCACAAAAACAGACTTTAAAAAATGGAGAGGAAAGATCGATGTCCTTACAGGGGGATTTCCCTGCCAGCCTTTCTCCCTCGCAGGTAAAAGAAAGGGAGCGGATGATAACCGCTACCTCTGGCCGCACATGCTCCGTGCTATACGAGAAATCAAACCTACTTGGGTCATTGGTGAAAACGTTGCTGGAATCCTCACGATGGTTCAGCCCGGCAAGGAGACTGAAATGGGATGCCAAACGTCTCTTTTCGGAGAGGATAACCGAAGAAGAATATTGCTACGACAGGAATATGTTGTCGAAACCATCTGTAAAGACCTTGAGCGAGAAGGATATTCCGTCCAACCGTTGCTTATTCCGGCTTGTGCCATCGGAGCGCCACATCGGAGAGACAGAGTGTGGTTTATTGCACGACTTACTTCCAACACCACGTGCAATGGAAGTAGTGGAGCATCCCATGAAAGCTGCCGCAAGGACGAAAGACAGAACGGGAACGAGACTCAACAATCTTTCCTCAGGAGCTGTGTTCGGACTATTACCTACACCGATAGTACAGGATTACCGGCGACGTGGCCCGAACAGCGAGCAGCAGGGACTACCGGAGATGGCTTACAATGGAATACTCCCGACTCCAATGGCGAGCGATGCAACGACCGGAGCGATAATTGGAAAGAACGACCAATTTATTACGACAGGCAACGGTACTCCGAGAAAAATCAATCAGAATGGGACAAACGGAAGTATAGGACTGGCAAGAATTGTTCAACTGCTTCCGACTCCAACAATGAGAGATTACAAAGGTGCTCCCACGATAGAAAACATTCAAAAGAGAGGAAGAAATCCAATGACCAACAATTTAGCAGATTGCTTTGCACAAACTGGCAAAACTTCCCAACTCAATCCCCTGTTTGTCGAGGAAATGATGGGCTTCCCTTTAATGTGGACAACCTTACCATTCCTTTCACTAAATGGAGACAAGAGTCAATCAAAGGATACGGAAATGCCATAGTTCCGCAAGTGATTCTTGAAATTTTCAAAGCGATAGAGAAAGTTGAACAATCAGAATAAAACAAATATATAAATGACTGATATACTATTCAAGAAAATAAAAAGAGCATACAGCAAATATGCTGAATACTTATCATCTTGCGATAAAGTAACTAAAGCAGCCCAAAAGCATATAAGCTGGAATGATAACGTAAGTTGTGCATATATACTGGGTGACGGTCTTTGTATAGAGATTGAAAAACATGTTTGCCAAGCTACAAGATTTTTTGAACTACCTTATATTATCGGTAATGATATGACTGATGAATACACATATCAAACTAATTGTATTTAATTCTAAATTAGATAGTAATGAACACTCAATTTGAAAGGTCAGCTACCGCCTCCGATGAGTGGTACACACCGAAAGAAATAATAGATGCTTTGGGCACATTCGACTTAGATCCATGTTCTCCGGTTAATCCGCTGTGGCAGACAGCAGATATCATGTACAACAAGAACGATAACGGACTATCAAAAGAATGGTTTGGTCGTGTTTGGCTGAATCCCCCGTATTCCCGTCCGTTAATCGAACAGTTTGTCAAGCGGCTTGCGGAACATGGTAACGGCATAGCATTGCTTTTTAACCGTTGCGACAGCAAGATGTTCCAAGATATCATCTTTGAGAAAGCAACAGCAATGAAGTTCCTACGTAATAGAATCAGATTCTTCCGTCCGGATGGCACCCGTGGGGATTCTCCCGGATGCGGTAGTATCCTAATTGCTTTCGGAAAGGAGAACGCAAAGGTGCTGAAAAGCTGTACCATTGCAGGAAAGTATGTACGAATCAATTAGAGTAAAACAAAATAGGAAGGAATAAAATGGAATTGGATAAAATATATAATGAAGATTGTATCGAAAGAATGAAACGTGTTCCAGATAAAAGTATCGATGCTATAATATGCGATCTTCCGTATGGTACCACACAATGTAGTTGGGATGTGATAATACCTTTGAAACCTCTATGGGAGCAATATAGACGTATTATAAAAGACAATGGGACTATTGTATTGTTTGGTGCGGAACCTTTCTCCAGCTATTTAAGAGGAGGTAATATTGAGTGGTATAAATATGACTGGGTATGGGATAAGATAAAAGGGGTTGGCTTTTTAAATGCCAAGAAGCAGCCTCTCCGTAATCATGAATTGATTAGTGTATTCTACAAAAAGCAATGTACCTATAATCCTCAAAAAACATCTGGTCATGAAAGAAAAAAAACTTTCAGATCAAAAAACTGCCAAACAGAAGTATACGGAACAATGAATCAGGATTACCATTATGATTCAACAGAAAGGTATCCGCGTAGTATACAAGTCTTCAAAACAGACACACAGAACTCCTCACTTCATCCTAACCAAAAGCCGGTGAAGCTTTTGGAGTACCTAATTATGACTTACACTAATGATGGTGAAACCGTCCTGGATAATTGTATTGGAAGTGGTACCACCGCAGTAGCCTGTATAAACACTAATAGACATTTTATCGGCTTTGAAAATTTTGGAAAGCATTATGATACAGCCTGTAAACGTGTATTACAAGCTATGCGGGAACCAAGATTAGCATTACAAACTAACAACTTAAAATAAAGAAAAGTGAATAATTTTATGAAGCTAACCTCTTACAAATTCTCAAATAGTGTACAATCAGATAACCATCCACTATCAGATGGAAAGAATATTATGCTCAATTTATTCATTCCTTTAAAATCTTTGCTATTTTATGTTTTTTGTCCTATCTTTGATAATATTTTTCAAAAAACAGGTAATTTTTCGAGATGTCATTTTTTCACCGAAAATGATCTTTTTCCGGAAGTTCAAAAATATAGCAATACAAAAAGTAACCTAAAATTATAACAAAATGAAAGTAGACTTCAATAAATTAAAAGCTGAAATATCTCTGCCGGATCTACTCCTTCATTTTGGATGGAGTTTTGCACCTGGTACATCAAGCGCTGCGGTCAAGATGACAAATGGTACAGATGTCTATATTATCAAGAAAAATAAACAAGGACAGCAAACATATTGGGATCTGCATGGTACCGACCGTGGAAAATCTTGTTTAGATTTCATGCAACAACAACTCTATAGGCAAACAGGAAAGATGCCATCTCTTCGTGAAGCCGGTGAAGCTCTTCAAAATTTCATTAACAATAATGAAATTGCTACGGCCAATAATAGTGCTATAAAGGTAACAGATGGTAGTTTGGACAGCAATCAGTTAACTACACTTTGGCAAGAATTAAGACCATATTCTGGAAACTTTTTAGAAAAAAGAGGTATAAAACCTGAAATACTTAATTCTCCAGTGTTTAAAGATGTTTTTTATTCTGTCAAGTACAAAATACATAGAAAAGACTACTATAATACTTGCGTTAAATTACAAAATGCAAAAGGATTTCAAGGTATATCTCAAAGAGGATTTGATGAAGATGGAAAAAGTTTCAAAGGAATCAAGGGAAATAAATACGGAAGCATAGCTGTATCAAATTATGACACGTCACGTCCCATAGATCTTATTTTAGTTGGAGAAAGTATGATTGACAATATTTCTCATTACCAAATGGAGCTGTTCAATTCAAACTTAAATATTCTATATATCAGCACTGAAGGAAATATTACTCAAGGACAAATAGAACTAATCGATTTTGTTCTATCCCATAATAATGTTACCGACCTTACTAATCAGTTAAAATATATATTTGATAATGACCATAATGGATATAAATATGCAATTAAGTTAGATACATATTTAAAAGAAAAGGTACTTCCTAATATAGAACATTTGACTGTTGAAGAAGCTAAAAAATTAGCACTAAAACTACCCAATATTGCGCTGCCAATCCTTAAAGACTGGAATGAAGATCTTAAAGTTGGAATTATTTCTAACAATGATAAAAGATTAGTTACATCTATACTAAATGCCGATTACAACGAACTAATCAAGTTACATTCAGAAGGCTATTATCCTTCCCACGAAATATTAGGAAATCTTAGACCATACTATTCAACTGAAATGCAAGTCGCAATAAATAAAATATTCGACTTGCCTATAATCCAAGAAAATATTTCCGAAATATCTTCAATTGGTCGTTCCACAGCTACTACCCATAAAGAACAAAGTATCAATATCTGATTTTTTTCAACGCATTAAGACTCCCAAATTAAAAATTTAGGGAGTCTTTGTGGATTCTTTCATGAGTCCTTGCCGCCATCAGCTCCTTGCCATTACAGACAAGAAATTTGACATGCCCGATATAGTGATGCAGGCACGTTTCGTCAACTGTGCGATACAGATGTAGGGATGTCTTATAATTTTGCCTACTTTCGTAAAGTGTAAGCATTCGATAAACTATAGGTATTAAACCTTTCTACACAAAAATAGCAACTGTCACTATGAACCTAATAGTTGCAATTGTGGCTATTTACTGGATTTTACAGTTTTTTGTTCAACACAACTTTCCGAATGTCGCAACTTCCATTTGTGTGGTAGCAAATTTAAGATTTCCTCATGAATAGCCTTTTTATATTCGGGCTATGGTGTCATTCAGGTAATCTCTCGGATTCACATCGTGCACTTTGCAGGTAGCCAGCAGGGAAATAACAGCAAATATGCACCAAGCAATTGACCCTGCGCACACAATGGTTAGTCTTGAAGGCTGTTTCATAGCCTGCAAAAGTCACATTGAAGATAACCCTTGAAGTGGTATTGGTTTGCCAGAAAGTCCCCTCATGCCAAGGTACGGTATTACTGTATCTGACGGTAGAACGGAACATGATATTCATATTTCTGGAGCAGGATTTCAGCAAGCAGAACTGGTATCAACGACGCACTTGTTGACAGACATCAGCGGCATGGGAGCAATCTCCACACCTGTCTGCCCCTCGGGTGGAAGCTGCGCATTGTCCTTGAGTGCATATTTGGAGCGGATGAATTACACCATACGCTTTTTGACAATATCTGGTATGTATTTATTTTTTTCATGTATATCTCCTAATCCTAATTTTGGATATACCATGCCACCAATTCCAGGAATGATACCTTTTTCTTTATCTTTAAAGGTATCAATTGCAAATGTCAAGAATTTGAACTTATCGGATATGCAAGCAGGAAATTCTTTTTTCAAATTAGCTTGGGCATCTTTATACATCACAGGAGCTACGATATAAATTTCTTGAGGATAAATATCGTTAATCAAGCGAGTTAGCTGAATCCGTACAACACAGGATGTACTAATAATGGATTTGACAACAATCAAAGTCCGGCATTTGTTAATTGGCTCTATATAGGATTTGACAATAGGGCTATACTCCAATCCGGTAGAGGCATTTAATGTTATTCTTTCATTCCAAAAGACCGCCAAAGACACTTCCTTTTGAGACAAAGTATCTAATACCCCATGAGCCAACCAATCAGCATCTTCTGAAGCACAAGCCAACATTGTATTGCCATACTCACCATGCGTCCGTTCATTCAAGAGTTTGCCTAAAGCCTCTCCTATTAAATAAAAGGAATGACGATAATCTTCAACAGAAATATCAGGTCTTGATAAGGCCTGCATCTGTTGAATCGTTTCGCTGTTCGTCTCATACGTCAAGTTTACATAAGTTCTCATATCTGACTTAACTTAATAATTCAATCAATTCCCAAAGATCAGAAGGTTGTACATTTTCCAACTTTTGCTCTATTTCTGAAGTCCATATTATTTTGCCTGACAGTTTTTGATTACTGGTCTGCCAATGCAGGTTGCTTCCGCAAGTATAAAAACAGAGATCAAAACGTCTTAATATTTCCTGACTGCTATCTGATATTTGGATATTCGGATAGGTTTTTATATTAATAAATCCATTGCCTATCCTTTTTACTTCGTCAGATATTTCCTTCAAAGAAATATCCTTTTGCTCTAAGCCAGTCCACACTCCCAAAATTGCTTCTGCAATACCCAGCAATTCATCGTCTTTTGCTTCTCCCAATGCTGTAATATTTTGAATAGCATCCTTAAACGGAGGATGAGACAATATCAATTGGTTAAGACTTTTTTCAGCCGGGAAAAAAGAGACAGAAGTACTTGAAACTATCTTCTCCGGAATAGGAGTAACCATCGTGGGGGAATTTGAATGAACTAACCTCAGTTCAAAATCTTCTCCCCTCTCGGATGAGATATTCATCTGTCGTTCAAAATCATATTGCAAACGTTTGGTTTGCCATGATAAACTTTCTACATCCTTTATTTGATGATATATTCGGTGAGCCGTATTGGATTCTTCTATAAGAAGATCATCTACAAAGCTGTCTTCTAACTGGGACGTGAAATGAACGGAATCCAGTTGCGCCATATGGCTGTTCATAAAAAGAGCAATACAGTAAGTGGTGTAAAAACTCTCATAGATATTTCCTTTACTGTTATTATTGCCACCTTTATGTTTGTTCTTCAGATATTTTCTTTCTTGAGGGCTAATAGGCATAGCATTTCTTTTTCTGCAATCTCTGTAAAACGATTCATTTCAATGCCATCACGGATTACTTTGTCAAAAAACAAAGTCTTGGGACGTACCCATATCTTATGCATACCATATAAAGCCTGGTAGATTACCATCTCCTCTTGCGTCTCACTATGATAAGCATATCCTATCAGTTTATATAATCCGCCCTTGAAATGCATAAAATATCGTTCCTTATCCATGATAAATTCATATTTGAGTATAAAAGTAGTGAATTCCTCATTGAAAACCTCGGAATGCCACAGATATTTTTTTTTTAACGTTGTATAACTGCCCATTAATGAGTATTTGGTACATATTTGAATACTGAATTAAAAATTAATCATGGCCATCAACAAAAATTTACTCACAGAACATTTGTCGAAACACTTCTTTTAGTTCCTCTATTTCCCTATTGTTTAGTTCGCCAATCTTTCTCTTCAGCCGGCTTTTGTCCACTGTACGAATCTGATCTGTGGCTATCTCCCCCTCACGTCCAACCACAGAACACAGAACCCGATAAGGATAATTCCTTATCGTGGAGGTTATTGGAGCAATGACTACTGTTGTAAGGTACATATTCAAATCTGAAGGAGTAACAACAACACATGGCCGTGTTTTTGCCATTTCACCTCCACGTGTAGGATCTAACTCCACCCAATACACTTCATACTGTTCTACCATGTCCAATCCTCAAATTTTTCATCTTCAAACACATCAGGAAGAAGCAACTCATCATCCCCATTCTCATGAGCACGTTTGGCGGCTTCCGCCCATCCCTGCCTGGGCTGTGCCTTTATCACTATACTACTACCATCCAAAGAAATGTTCACTGCAGACTTCAGCGACAAACGCAACTGTTTTAATACTTCAGAAGGAAGTATTATACCTTTACTATTTCCAATCTGAATAATATTTGTTACCATAATGTTATAACTTTAATATTGATTATTACGACACAAATATAACAAATGTTATAACAAAAAACAAATAGAAACCTATTTGTTTCACTATTATCCTTTTTCTTCCTCCTTCTGTAATTCTTTTCACATGGTATTCCTCAGGTATTTACCCCGAAAAGACGACCTACCCTATTCGACCGATGAAATATATTTCACTGAAACATCCTCCAACTTATACTCGCTAACGATTTCCCTAAAAAATATTTCAATAGCTGTTGTGTCATTTGGGAAACGAAGAAACGATTGGCTACCAGCTATGGATACAAGCTGATATACTGTTATATCTCTTGCTTCAAATGATTCATATTTTTTTCTTGAAATAAGATTGTACATCTTCTGTATCCTCGATATGAATCTGATTAATGTAGTAGGATACCATTCATTCATCAGAACTGTAATGTTTCTATCATCAGAAAAAACGGATATACTTTTCTCTATTCCCTTCTTTTTTATATAATACGAAAAAAACAGTAAAGCATCTAAAGAACAATTATACAAATTAATAGCAGCCGATCGCTCCTTTATTTTTTCATAGATATGTTCACATATCATGGGATTTGACGAAGCCAAAAGATAAGAAACATGCCGTTCGCTATCTTGCTCTTCTATATTTTTAAGTGTCACAGGATCCCAGCAGAGATTAACCATTCGAGTTCTAACATCTTCGAAAATGGAAGCGATGCATACATCATTATCAAAAACCAATTGGCTATCATTATTACTTGGATTAAATTGATAAATATTTCGAACTTTGGTCGGGTGTTTCAAATGGTACAAAAAATAAGCCTCAAAATTAGATACACCTCTCCTCTTTCGATATTGGCTTATATTCTCTGTAATATCAAAAAGATATTTTATCAGATTTTCTTTACTACATACCTTAGCAAAGGTAAACTCTTGTTGCTCGGGTGTATCAACTTTAACTCTTTGTATAGCTATTGTTAACTGAAAAGGAGAGAGATCTGTAAAATCATACAACTCCAAACAGGAAACTTTATCTTTCTCAGGAGAGTAAATTATATATTCTCTATTGTTTATCTCATACCGATACATAAAATCTCTAGGTTCCAACGGTTGATATGGAAATAATACTTCTCTATAATTCATAGTTTATATATTTATATTGATAATCCTTTATTTCTTTTTCTTTTTTTCTTCTTTGGCTGATCATCATCATTCCTTTTTTTCTTTCCGGTATCAATGTCTATAGGCATTGTAAATGAAAGAGAAGCCGGAGCCATATAAGATAATTCTCTGTCCCACTCTTGCTTATTATTTAAATAACAAACAATTATTGGTTCTATTGGAGTACGTTGACATTTAGAAATATCAGTTTCCTCTCTCATCAATGTTTCAGGTTCCCTTTCTTTCCGGAAGTAATTTTGGATATTATTATAAGTCAAACGTCTTGATATATCTGAACCTTTAAAATTTTCAGGAGCAATAATATTTGTCAAAGCAAAAGATAATCCATAGACCCCTGTTTTATTGGTATGTTCTATCACTTTTATATTGTGAGCCAGTAGCTGTTTTTTTAAATCATCATAATTTAAAGAGGTATTCAATGTTGCAAATATCTTATTATACAAATAATGTTTCTGCTCATCAGGGGACATTTGTCTACCATCAAAAGCAATCTTTCCAAATCTATATTTTTCGGGAAGAGCCTTGTCCTTTATATAAAAACCTCTTTCGGGAATACCATATACATAATAAGACTTGCCTTTTTCAGAAACAAGCCTCATATAGTAGTTCTCTTTGTTCAATTTATCTCGAAATTCACCCACATTGTTTGAAATACTATACAGTCTATCCAATGCTGTTAAAAGCTCGTCCTTATACAAAGAATTAAAAAACTTACTGTCGGATAAAACTTTCAGCATCTTTTCATACACTTCATCTCCTAACATTACTTTCCACTCCGTATTGGTATATGATCTCGACAGATCTGGTTTAAATATAAGATATGTGTCAGATTGGAGCAGCACATTACGTACACGCTCATTAGCATTATGACTACGCAATGCCTTATGAAGAGCTGCATCAAAAAAGTATTGTCGATATTGGGATTCTCCTAAGGTTTTGTTATGCGAAGAATTTCCCTTTTCCATAGCTTCAAGGTTATATTTCTTCTCCAATTTTCTCATGACTGTCCCTGAGTGAATTTTACTCATGCTATCATTTATCCGCATTCCATTAAAATCAACCTTAGTTGCTAAAATATGAATATGCTTGTTAATCTTATCCTCATGTTTTACTACAACATAACATGATTCACCATATCCCATTTCTTCCATATACTCATTTGCAATATCTATGAATTTACGATCTGTTAGTTTTTCACCAATCGGGCTGCTAAGAACAAACTCGATAAATGGCAGCTTTACACGGTCATTCAAACCTGCAACTAATAGCATGTTATTCCTCATATCAATAATAGAATCACCTGTAGAATTAAATAATTCTCTGGCAACTCCTTGCTCTATTTTCTCTATATGATATGAGATTTTCCGAGTAAGTTCGAACTCTCGAAACGGCTCAAATAATTCAGCTATCATTTTAATCTGTCTGTTATAAGTTTCAATTCATCTATATATTCTTTGATAAAAACAAGCGATCTTTCTATTTCTTCATCTATCGGTAATGTATTAATATGTTTGGCTAATTGATTCAAATTCACTCCTATTTTTTTTATTTCAAATATAGTTTGAATATCCGTTTTTGAAGTTATATGTTCTTTTAAAAGAGACTTTCTTGTATAGGTTGAGACAGAAACTCCTAAAGATTTTGCAATCTTTTTGATCTGTTCTTTTTCCTCTTTAGAAACTCTTATATTCAAATATTCCTCTCTATTCTTTTTCATACTACCCAATTCTATATTTTATATATGTGAGTACAGCGAACATTATATCGACAGCTCGGCTGTTGCAAGATGTTTTTTGTCATCACAAAAACACACCTTGCATTGAGCAAAGATACAAAAATATTTTATCTCATATCCCCCTTTCTATCCAAAATCTTCAAACAGGCATCTTTCTGAATACTTTTTGTTTTTACAAAAAGAAACTTTATAATTAGTTACAAGTAACAAGTAACTTTATATATTTAGAATTATTTCTATAGTTATAGAATTATAAAGTTACTTATGTTTATAACTAAATAAATAGTATTATAATTAAATATATTTTTCCGAAAGTAATTAAATGTCTATATATGTAATTAGACTTATAATTGTGTAAATATTTAATATATTATAAAAATGCAATAAGATTTATATTATCATATATATAAATTAGTATTTTTGAAGAAAAATAATTCTATCATTATGGGAAAAATTTTACCTGGAGTATTAATAGCTTTTGAGAATCCAAAAGGGGGAGTCGGCAAGTCCACCATAACTGCACTATTTGCTGGTTATATGCATGCCAATGCAAAAGATACTGATCTCAGTATCGGGGTAGTTGATATTGACGATGCACAGAACACTATCGGAAAAATGCGTGAATATGAAACCTCGCAAAGTGAAAACATCAAAGAAGAGTATGAAATAATGAATATTTCTTCTACGGAATTTACTGCGCAAATGGATTATCTCCGGGAGCAATTTGATATTGTCATAGTTGATTTCCCTGGTAACTTAAAGCAACCGGGAGTAATCGAAACTTTAATGATGATCGACATCATTATCATTCCATTTTCTCCAAGTCCAATTGAGATCCAAGCGACTATAGAATTTTTCAATTTCTACAAGACCAACATACTATCTGTAAGAGAAAACAATGGATTCAATACCATTGTGAGAGGATTATTGAACAGGGTTTCGCCAAATATGCTTGAGTTTAAAGAATTATTAGCATCTCAAGATCAACTCCCATTCAAACTAATGAACAATTATTTGAAAGAACAGAGAGTTAATTTCCAAAGAAACATGACTACCATTATAACAGATTATGACAATGGATGTGACAGCTTTGGAGAAGAGGTCGTAAACATTATAACAGATTTCGTTAAAAATAATAATTAATACAATGGTTGCTAAAGGAAAAAGTCCAGGAATGGCCAGCTTATTGAAAGCTGGAGTAAAAATAGGTGAACAGGTTCAGCAAATAAAATCTGTTGTTGCTCCTGAAACAACAACCACTTCGCAGTTTCAGGAAGTTGCCCCAAAAGAGGAAATGGCAGAACCTACACAAGCACCTCAAAAAAAATCAAGGAAAACAGCAAAGAAAGGATTATCACTGTTGTTAAGTAAAAGAGAGAAACAAGATACTGAATCTGTAAAAATACCAAGAGAATATCATGCAGAATTAAAAATATTAGCAGGTATGACAGGTATTGGTATAGTAGAAATGTTAGGCAATATTATAGAAGATTTTTTCGAAGAGAACAGAGACGCAATAGACCAATTCGAAGAAGATTTTATCAAAAATAGAAAAAATAAGTAGGGTAGGGGAGTCCTTTTTGAAAAAATATACGCAATCCGCCAAATGTGTACCCAAATGAGGATTTTTAATTTCTCATTTGGGTACACTGCTCTTGATGAGTGTCTATACTCAAATCAGGGTATAATTTTCCGAAAAACAATTCATCTATAATGTAATATATTACCAATTAATTTGTATTTTTGCAATAAATAGTAATATATACCATATTATGCCAATAATAGACTATAATACAATAACAGATCAGGAAATATTTGTCATTCTTGGACAAAGAGTAAAGGAGTATAGACTGGCCGAAAAGAAAAGCCAGCAGACCTTAGCACAATTGTCCGGTGTCAGCTGTTCGACTATCAGTCATTTTGAACAAGGGTACTCCACAAACATATCCTTGAAATCTTTCATGGCCATATTACGAGCTATGGGGTTGATTGACGAACTGGAAAAAATACTGCCAGAATTACCAATGAACCCTGAAATAGTGAAAAAAATAGAGAAAATGACTCCCAAACGGATTAGATCATGAATTTATGGAAAAATTATTGGATATATATATCTGGAATGTGAAAGTGGGAAACATTGCTGAAAGTGGGCAGTATCTTTTATTTTGATCCGGGATTTCTTAAACGGCAATGGAACATTGCACCGTTTGTTGCATCCATACATAGCACAAGAATCAAAAACGGATTGCCGGTTTTCGGTGACAAAAATAAATTGTACAGTGGACTACCACCTTTTCTCGCTGACTCCTTGCCAGACAACTGGGGAAATAGCGTGTTTAAAGAGTGGGCAAGAAGAAACAAAATACGCAGCAAGGATATTACCCCTATAGACAAGTTAGCCTATATGTGCACACGTAGTATGGGGGCACTGGAATTTCTTCCACCGATGATGAAAGAGTTGGAAGAACCGTTTCCTATAGAGATAGACAGCCTGTTTAAACTTGCTAAAGAAACATTGGAAAATGCGGAGCATATCCATGAAACAAAAGATGAAAATCTGGTTTACGAGACATTATTTAGGGTTGGTACTTCAGCCGGAGGGAAAAGGCCTAAGGCCATTATCCACATCAATGAACAGACAAAAGAAATCATTTCCGGACAAGTACCGTGCCCACCGGGCTTCACACCATTTCTTTTAAAATTTGATGAAAAGCAGAAGTTTCCATCAACAAAAGTTGAATTTAGCTATTATCTGATGGCTAAAGAACTCGGCATTGATATGATGCCATGTCATTTGGAATACTCCAACGGAGCATGTCATTTCATGACACAACGCTTTGACAGAATCAATGGTGAGAAAGTTCACACACAAACTTTGGCCGCTATCAGACCTGATTCAGACTGCTACGAAGATTTATTTCAAACCGGAATTGTTGCAACAAAAAGTAGAGTTATTGCGAACAAAAGTCTTTTTCAAGTATGACATCGACACTAAATGTTTTGCTATCGAAGATATGTAAGGCTGCTTAGTTTTTGCATTTAAAAAGATTTCCTTATATTTGCAATCGAAGTGGTAACAGTTTGAGTGCATCACTGTTACCGGAAACTTTTTGAGTAGTTATTTCTCAGCATAGAAAAAAGGGGATAGGAATTACCGACCCCCTTTTTTTATATCTGCCTATATTTCACCATTTATTCTGTAAGAAATTAGTGAGAGAATGCCAGACAGTACCCCATTTAACGCTTTCATTGCCTTGAAATTGACCAATAAAGCCAAATAAGAATGAATAAAAGCAAAACGTCTCCAGTCCTCCAGCAAAACAGAAAGGGAGCTGAAGTGCCAGTGTCATTGAGAGACGCATAGTGTGAGCGGTTTTTTCTTACTCAATCTATCATGTATAAAGTGATTTAACTACACTAATAATCAACATGTTACAATCTTAAAAATAGAACATGACATTATGTCATGCGCATATATATTTTTCCGAAAGTATGAAAATGGTTTTCAAAACATTTGTCGAGAATGATAAGTGGGTGATTTGTTTATTATGAATCTATATATATTTAGGTTTTTTAGGTAGATTAGGATATTGTCCTACGTTTCTACACAGCTAAGATTAATTTCAAAAAATATAAATCTCTAATTTTCAGGCATATCAATTTTATTAAACAGGGTCTATCACCCTACACTTCTACACAGCTAAACAGCCATTCCCTACGTTTCTACACAGCTAAATTGTCAAAACCCTACATTTCTGCACAGCTAAATTACCAAAACCCTACATTTCTACACAGCTAAATTGTCAAAACCCTACATTTCTGCACAGCTAAATTGCCAAAACCCTACATTTCTGCACAGCTAAAAGAGTTAAAATACCTTTCAAAGCACTGCTTTCCCTACATTTGTACACAGCTAATATGGGTATAAAGAAAATGTGGTTGATTTCACACTTTTAAATCAAAGTTGAACAGTTCTAATCCCAATGCTTCTGGAGCCTGTTTAAACACAGAAATGAAGGTTGTACGGTATATAGTTGCTTTAAGACTAATCAAATCCTCTGACTGATCTGAATGCGCCCACCGAATGAAGTCCTGATATTGTTCCGGATCATTTCTAATCTCTGCTACTTTTAGGTCAACGCTATGTGGATCTAAATGAGGATAGCACATTTTAGTATATATTTGTTGTAATTCTGAATAAAATCTATCTGTAAAAACGGCTGTAAATTTCTGATCAAAATACTCTAAGGTTTCCTTCGGGAAATGAAATTGTACTGTGTAGGCCCAACGCTCATTTTCCCCCTTGACAAATTCATACTGGAATTTAGTTACTTCCAAATATTTATTTATATTATCCAGTATTGATGCCACTTTCATTTTTCTATTATTATTATCAGCAATTCTAACTCTAAATATTTTAGCTAACTGATCAACAGTGGTTGTATAATAAGGTGCTTGTCCTTGAATGATCTTATATCGGATCAAATAAACCATTCTGGAAAGATTAAGATAAAAATATCGATATCCTTTTCTATCCGGCAGCTTTCTATAATCATGCAAATCAGTCAAATTGTATCTTGTAAATAACGAATCTTTTATTAAATCATTTAAAGTTGCACTGTAAAGCCTTTTAGTCCCCTTTTTAGTGGTAAAATCGGTTTGGATATCAAATCTGGTCAATATTTGTACAAAGTGATATGACGTTTTTCCAGCCTTCTGTATTGGGAATCCAATGTTTTCCACTCCCAACCGATATAATGCAGCCTCAAATACGGTTTCTATGGGATGAATAATCTTATTGCCTTCAATGTCAGTTGTTATGTAATGAGGGGATCTTCCTCCAAATATGAATCGGAGCTGATCTTCCGAGAGTCTTCTTTGTAGTTTTGTCCGTTCATAACCCATTTTTTCACAAAAGTCAACAATTGAAAACCAATTTTCTCCAAATAGGTTTTTCATCTGATAATTTGCAAGATATACTATTAAATCAACAGAAAGACTTCCTCCTGATTCATAGAGCCTATTTATCAGTTCTGAATTAACATCCTCACTTAATGCTCTCGGGTATCGGCTTAATTCTTTTGCCATATTTCTACTTTTTATTTACAATTAATAAAGAATGTCCTCCTTCTTGATTTGTTCGGCCGCTTTTTCTAAAATATCCTGCATAAGTAATTTAACACTTGTGCCTTCTTTGACTGCCTTTATAGATAGAACACGAATTACCTCTTTCGGTAAATGTAACAATTTGGGTTTCATTTCATTTTGAGTCATAGTTTTATTCATGATAATTAAATTTTAAAATTATAAACTTATCTTTGTGCCCAAAGAATAACGCTACAAATATAAGGAATATATTTCATTTCATATATACGATATATACGATATATATGGTATATATGGTATATATGATTATAAACCAATAAATTTTATGAGTAAGACATTAGAAGAAGCCTTCAGAGAGCTAATACTGAAAAGTAAATGGTATGAGGATTCACTAAGTTCTCCTATTCAAGCTAAAAATGATAAGGCAAAGTTTCTCAAAGGGAAAAAACTACCCGAGGAAAAAATTCGCGACTATTTATCAGCAGCTGGTTGGGTACGCATTCAAGCAGAAGAATGGAATACGTCAGGCACAACGATGAATGACGCATTTAAAGAACTTATAAAAGTTCGGAAATGGTATGAGAACTCATCACGATCTCCCTTTCAAGCTCAAAATGATAAAGCTAAGTTCCTATCAAACAAAAGAGTGATAGAAGATCACATTAGAGAGTATCTTTTGAGTGCCGGATATAAGATGATCCAAGAAGAAAAATGGGAAAAATTATAGTTTTTCAAATATTTAACAGCTTTATTTTTGCCCCTTTAAAAGTTTTTTAGACTTTTGCGTTTAATAAAACGAACGTTTTCTTAAACAAATTTTTACTCTATATCAATTAATTACACTTCTTTTAAAAGTTTACTTTCGGAAAAATGGTGATGACAGTAACAACTATTTCATTCATGGAAAATTTGTTACATTTCTACCAAATACATTGAACAAATTCTTTCAGGCAAAAAATTCCTTATTCACTCATAACACACTCCTTTCTTTTTAATCATTTGAAATTCAAAATTATAGCTTTTATATGAGATTTCCCAATATTTTCTATTTTTTTTAATCGGGTAGGGAAATTATTTAGGACTGGACTATGCAATAACCATGAGGCAGGCGCCCATTTCTAACCTTTAGAACAAGGTTAGAAATGATT
The DNA here is from genome assembly GCA_934716785.1 of uncultured Bacteroides sp. GTDB lineage: Bacteria > Bacteroidota > Bacteroidia > Bacteroidales > Bacteroidaceae > Bacteroides. Next base: position 46,697 of record CAKUYM010000003.1, read on the forward strand.
AATAACAGAAACAGCGCCCTATTTAGTATTCTTTTACGAAATCAGAGTAATAGCCATAGTTTTTTGTAGCTTCCATCCTTGCTAATGGTTCGATGTACGGGTTTATCCATTTATTGCCAGACTCTCGAGTTGTCATCCATCCATTTGGCTAAATAAACATTTGCAATCAGACAATATCCACTCAATTGCATAAGAGTATATTTATCAAATATCTATGTCTTTTTTGATGATTTTGGGTGTAGTTTTTCTTTGATGCTCATCTCAATAAAACTCATGCTCAAGTTTTATTTGGATAACCAATCAATCAAATAACGAGCACTTTCTAATTAAAAGATATTAATTTTTCTCCTATACAGAAAAGGTCTCACTTTTAGGCATCTTCTTCCACGATATTATCCTTTTTCTTTTTATCTCCTCCTTCTGGGATCTTACGCAATACAAAAACTATTACTAAAGATATAATCGTTGTCGTTGCTATTGTTCCTGCTAAAAAATCATGTCCAGTATAGCCAAGAGCCAAAGCAATAAAACCAAACAAAATAGTTAAAGTTCCACCCCATTTTTGTCCATTCCCGCTTTGTTTCGTTTGCCTATCAACAATTGTCTTTTCTATATACATTCGATGTTCTTGCTGTTTTTCAGCCATCGCCAAAATTCTTTCAGAAGCACCGGGCAAAACACTCTCATATCCTTTCAGTATTTCAGGAGGCGGCAAAGGTCCTCGAAATGAAGCAGATTCCTCTACTGCATAAAGTGCCCCTACAATAACTTTTCTTTGTTCTTCTGTCAATGATTCAAGAACTTTAGTTACGTCTGTAGAAAATTCAACCCCTTCACTTTCTAAATCCTTCAAGACCTCCTGTTCTTGTCTTGACAATTCAGACGAAGAATCTTTTTCTTCGATTTTGTTATCTTGCTCCATGTTATTTCCCTTTATAAAGAGATAATGCTTCTATAAAATAATTGCCTATTTTTTCCCAATCTGAGACCATAGCATGGTAATCGTCATTATTTTTTAAGTACTTTTCAAAAGAATAGTAATTACCTGGTACATTCATAACACTGCCTAATCCAGACAATAACGGTCTATCTATACTAAAATTATCATATACCGGTACATCCACAATATGATATAAACTCTTTCCTGATTTTTTATCAGAAATAGTATAAGTATGTTTTTTCTTCGTTATCACAAAGTTTTTTTTTGTCTTCATTATGAATGCATTATATTTAGGCAAATAAGATATGGCTTTATTTTGCAAATAAAATAAATAATTTGCTCAATTACAAAATAATATTCTAATATTTATAATACTTTTACAGCATTGCGATACCAGTAAAACAACTACAATAAGTATTGGTTGTTGCTAAATCACTATGACCTAATATCAGTGGAATAACTTTACGTGATACTTGATTATCCTATAAAGTCGGGACCATCGTATGACATCAACATAACAAGTCAGCTTCATGCCCCATCTGAGTCACTGCCATATCTTATATGCTCCATCTCTAGTACCCATCAAAAAATATAGTTTCAATTGAGCCTGATAGGCACTACTACCTTTCACCAATCTAAATGGTTCTATTAGAACAGCTTTATCAAAGAAAGAAATGACGAAGCGAGGTATCCAAATCAAAACAAGGAAATCGAAATATAAATTGAATATTGGATACTTTTTAACAGCTCAAACCTTTTTTATCTCGCTCAATTTCCCTATATTTGTTGTCATAACAGCTATCGTAGCAGCTGATATGTAAATCAGCTATGGGGCAATAGCTAAATTGCAGAATATGTCAGAGAATCTGACACATTCCCATCTTACTTATGGCGAGGAGGGGTGCTTTTGCCAATCGGCAGAAGCTAGTCTCATTGATTTAATTCTACCAGTGGGGTAATTCTCAAAAGAACATGGACAGGGGAATGAACGTATAATTAAAGAAACAAGAGAATATATTATAATATTAAAAATAAATTGTGTTATTAGATTATGCGAAAAAATCTGGATTTTCATGATGGAGCGTTATTCATTTTTATGCTACTTTTTACTTGGAGCTGTATAGATGATGAGATAATAAAAGAGAATCCGCAAAATGAAAACAAGAATTTCACTTTGCAAGAGGCCAAAGTCTTTTTTGAAGAATCAATGGAAAAAAGTGGCATTACTCGTTCTAATGAAGAAACGAGTAAATCTATATACCCACAGGATTTTGTTCCCCTATGGTCAGAAGCTGAGCCGTCTTCCATGGAATATTTGGAATGTTATGATATTCCTATATCGACAGCATTTCAGTATAAAGCGGTATATACTGAATATAAGAATGGTACAGGTGTGGCAAAAGTTACAAATGTATATCAAAAACTGATTATGGTAAAGGATACGAAGAACAATCATATTGGACAATATATATTAACCCTTGTCCCAACGAAAGAATATGAGAGTAAACATAGCGGTCGTATTAATGACAATTTTCTCAATTGTATGGATAAAGGATTGTTTACAGGAACTGCGATTTATACCGTAGTCAATTCTAATATGATAGCTCGTGTCAATACATATAAAGATGGTGTGAAAGTAAAGGGAGTGTTTCTGTTAAACACATCTACTCGGGCGGAATTAGAAGAAAAATGCGAGCTTGCAATCAGTCAACTTGCCGGAATATCTTTTGGTAGAAAAAAGAAAATTATGACAAGGAGTGGTGAAGATGATTTGTGGGGAGGAGACGGTTGGGATATTGATGGTGGACAATTTCCAGATGTCATAATCACTCCTGAGCCAGATATTAATGGTGGACAATTTCCGGATGTCATAATCACTCCTGAGCCAGATCCTGATCCTTTCCCGGATCCAAGTACTGAACCTACAAATAGCAACGAGGAAGGAAGTATCGGCGGTGGGTTTTCCGATAATGAGGAAGACACAATAGAAGATGTTGACCCCTGTCAGATGGAAAAGAATTTAAATAACAATAAAGAGCTTAAGTATAGAGTTGATTCTATATTCCATGAGAATTATTATCGACCACAAGCAAAGGAAAAAGGATGGATTAATAGCAATTCCATTCATAAGCCCAGTAAACAGACTAATAGCAGCATCAGTTATAATTGGGGAGAAATTAAAGCTGGTAGTGTCACTGAATGGTTTCATTCACATCCAGGAGGAGGACCTATTCCTTCATTCGGTGATTTAAAAATGTTAGCATTGAAATATAAGCAAGGATATATTGATGTAGACAATTTCTGTTATGGGGTAATTTCTGACTTTGGATGTTCTTGTTTGGTTATTGTTTCTGAGGATGCTTTTAGGAATTTTGCAAGCAATGTAGCTGCAATGGAACAGACCTTTATACAAGCAACGCACGCTACAGACAGGACGGGAATAACAGACAAACTCTCAGCCTATATAGATTTCTTGCAAAGAAGTAATTCGGGATTGAATCTTCTCTTTAATTATTATAATGAAATTACACGGGAATTTGAAGGCTGGAAAGCTAAAACAAGAGATGTTAATGGCCAATTAGAAAATCAGAGTTGCAAATAAAAAATTGATATTATGAAACGGATATTATTTTTAGTCTTATTTTTTGCATATAGCTATATGTCTTATGCACAAATTCCCATAGAAAATTATATTGGGACTTGGAAATGTGAAAAAGGAGATACTGTTTTCACAGTAAAATTGGTGAAAGGAAAAATGATTTACAAAGGCAAACTATGGGGTACAAATCTTTTTGGTGGGTATTCTGTAGCTGTTCAAGGTAGAATCATAGATAATTATATGAACGACATCAATACGCAATGGATTGTAAATGACGCAAGCCAAGGTGCTCCACATCGCATTTATATTAGTGCAGGCTATGATCCATATAACAGTAAAATCTTGAGTTTCGTTTTTTTTGATCAGAGGAAAAAACATTTTAATGGAAAAGGTATTGTTGGTGGAGCAATAGAACTAATAGGTTCTAATAAGTTACATTGGACTTTGAATGAGAAAGAGGGAATATGGTGGGAAACAGAGGGAAATGAAGATGGAGTAGAAGTTAAACCTATAGGTTTTTCTGTTCCAACAGATGTAATACTTACTAAGGTTGAAAAGTAATTTTTCTGAAAATACCGTAGATACTATAATGCCCCAGCATAAGATTCTATTTTGATATGACAGGGACATTTTTCAGGAGGTGTGGAAGCAGTCCTTTAGAAAGTTATGGGGTATAGTTTACCCGTTAGTGGAATTAAATTAGTGCGTATTTGATTCTGCCGATAAGCTTAATTAATACGGTTAACGTGCTGCGACACGATCAGCGTACCATTTTTTCACCAATGAATAAACAAGAGAGTGGGAGTAGGCCTACCCCTATGTTCATTCATTGGCAAAGTGAAAGAACTTGCATATCACAAAAATCTGATGAACTTCATGATTAATTGAGTTGTGCAATTTTGATTTGAAACAGCACTAAGTTTATGAGAATCCGTCAATCGGATCAGTCCTCAAGCGATATATATTGATAATTAAAACCACCTAAGATTCCCCACCACTTATCCGGATAATCGCTGCTACCGCCAACTATTTTATCCAAATCCGCATCTTTCCAACGCTGCAATTCGGAATCAGAATCACTACGCATCAGTTGCCAGGTGTCGGAGCCGGATGCCCTATAGTAGAAAGATACATGCGGGCAATATTTAGAAGATTTCCGAGAAGTGGAGATCACACATGGGATTTTACTTTTATATTCGGCTGTTGTTGATGGAATATCGATACTGATCCTTCCAATCTCATCAGCCCAAGTATTCCCGTCATCATCGGAGACGTTATCAAATTCGCCTGTGAAAGTGCGATGCCATACAGCCTTGATTTCACCTTTGAGGTCCACCTCTGCCCGGTTGGTCAATGTGAACTCCATGTTGAACGGTTGGCTTAGCTTAACACTATATATCATGCTGGTAGTTCCTCGTTCACCTTCCAGATTCATTGATTTCAGGGAAGGGACGGAATTGTCTTCTTGGACTGTAAATATCCAGTCA
>CAKUYM010000004.1 GCA_934716785.1 uncultured Bacteroides sp.
AACATCATGCATTTTCTGGAAGAGCTGTCGCACATCTTTGACATCGTAGCCGGAGAACGGGAAATAGACTTTATGGTCAACCTGGAGGAAACCGAAGAGGAAGTCTGGTTCTCGCCCTCCAAACTGGAACGAATTCTTTATAACTTACTTTCAAATGCTTTCAAATACACCCAACCCGGCGGATACGTGAAGTTGAGCGCCAAGCTAATAAAAGAAGAAAAGGAGACATTTGTACAAATCTCCGTTAAAGACAACGGCAGGGGAATCCCCAAAGAGGCTCAGGAACAAATATTTGAAAGTTACTATCAAGTTGAAAAGCGCGACCACCGTGAAGGATTCGGCTTGGGTTTGTCGCTTACACGTTCGCTCATACATATGCACAAAGGCGAAATCCATGTAGAAAGTGAGGTCAATAAAGGATCGGACTTTATCGTAACACTCAACGTCTCGGAGGATGCTTATACCCCCGATGAACGTTCGTCCGAAAACATCACGACCGAAGAAATACAGAAATACAACCAGCGAATCAAAGAGACCATCGAACTCATCCCCGAGAAGTTGGCCAATAAAGAGAAAGATCCAACCCGGGAGTCTATTATGATTGTGGAAGACAATAAAGAAATGAATGATTACCTTGCCAGCATATTCGGTGAGAAATATGATATCATACGGGCATACAACGGTGCAGAAGCCTGCAAGAAGATTGCCAAGCAATTGCCCGCCCTCATTATATCAGATTTGATGATGCCGGTGATGGACGGACTGGAATTCACGGAACGCGTCAAACAAGACGTTAGCACCAGTCATATCCCCGTAATCTTGCTGACCGCAAAGACGGACGAGAACGACCACACGGAAGGCTATCTACGAGGAGCTGATGCCTACATCACCAAGCCTTTCAACGCTAAAAATTTGGAACTGCTCGTACAGAACATACAAAAGAGCCGGAAACAGAATATCGAACACTTCAAGCAGGCGGAAGAACTGAACATAAAGCAGATAACCAATAATCCGCGGGATGAAGTCTTCATGAAGGAACTGGTGGAACTGATCATGACCAATCTTACCAAGGAAGACTTCGGAGTAACTGAAATCACAGCCCATCTCCGCATTAGCCGCAGCTTGTTGCACATGAAACTGAAATCACTTACCGGATGTTCCATTACACAATTTATACGAACCATCAAGATGAAAGAGGCCAAAACTCACCTATTGAATGGCATGAACGTTTCTGAAGCATCATTTGCAGTTGGCATATCAGACCCCAACTACTTTACAAAATGTTTCAAGAAAGAGTTTAATATCACCCCTACAGAGTATCTCAAGCAGTTGAAATAAAAAGCGTTTCAACATAAGATTTCAACATAAAAAAGTATCGCCGGCAGTTAGCCTGCAACATTCACGATGCAGCTAACTACCGGCGACCGATAGACACTATAATATTAACTAATACCTATTTTATCTTTTTACCATTCCTGAAAGCGTAAATCGGCTTCCGGATTCTGACGGCGGATCAACTCTTCGTCAACTTGATAAGTGACGCCCCCTTTCGTATATTTGTAAGAAAGCGTAAACTTGGGCTGTTTCCCTACAAATTCAAGCGATTCGGCTGCCGGATCCAATGTGGCGGATGCATCTGTGATAGCGACACTTCCTCCGGCTTCGATGCTGACACTTCCATCCGGATTGACAGTCAGGTTCACAGATTCATTGCTTTCCAGAGTCTGCCCGAATCCCGGACGACGTACTTTATTTCTACCTAATGAAACAAAGTCGCGAGTGATGTTCCGGCTCAAATCCTTATTACTGTATTCAGTGACCTGTTGAGTAGACAAATTGGTCACCTTACCTTTCACAAAATATGTCCCGTGATACTGGCTGACAAACTTGACAACCACAATACTGTAGTCCTTCAACTGGCCATTTACATCGGTGCTTACCTCATCTTGATTATGATCGACCAGCCGGAAAGGAATTGCGTAATGCTTGCCTAAAGCGTCATTGTCATCATAGAAAGCATCCGAAAAAGTCACTTTCACATCCGCTATCGCCAAATTGGGATTACTGATTGTCATCTTATTCGGATCAGCCAACTGATAATAGCTTTCCGGCATCAGTGTCAGCCCCGTTCCATCCAATAAAGACGGATCTATCTTAAACGTAGCCCAGTCATCGGTATGCACCTCTCTCTTACCGCCTATAGCTACCCCTACCTTTATCGACATATCCGTATCAGCTACCAGTGTCCGCAATGGCTTTTGCGAAGCAAAATACACCATGCTCTTGTCATAGTCCTTTTCATAATCGTCATAACAAGCAGTCATCAAAACGCTTATCAGTCCTATCCATAATATATTTAGTCTTTTCATTGTAAATAAGTATTTATATCAACAGCACATTACTCCCAACCCTGATTATTAATTAAATTCTTATTCTTTTCCAGCTCTGCATATGGCAACGGAGCAAAATAGTTTTTCACCTCATATTTCCGTTGTTCTACCTTCTGCACTTTAAAGCTGAAAGTACCGTCTTCATTACGAGTGACGACAACTCCCTCCACCTCTTCGTCCAAAGGCAATACCCAACGACGCATATCAAAATAGCGATGGTTCTCGAAAGCGAATTCCAAACGGCGTTCATTCTGAATCAGCTTTCTGAACGAATCCTTACTCTGAGCCGCTTCATCCAGATAAAGATCAAAGTTGATGCCTCCGGCTTGCATACGGATTGTCTTCAATATTTCATACGCAGAATACAAGCATCCTTCAGCCTTCACCGCCGGGTTTCCCCAAGCCTCATTGGCAGCCTCGGCAAAGTTAAGAAGAACTTCCGATTTCCGTAACAAAGGATTGTAATGAACAGAGTTTAATGTCTGAATCGGATTTAACATTGCCGACTTCTTCGATACGAATTTTGCCAGATAATAACCGGTGCGTGTGCTGTTTTCACTAAATGAAGGAGAATCCTTTCCACCCTCAGACATATCCAACGGCTGACCGGAATTGCCAAATATGGCATTGTGACAATAGACATTCAATGCAAAACGATTGTCGAGTATGTCATAGAGCTGAGTCATATCAAAATTCGGGTCAGACAGGTCAACACCTGAGCGGATATCTGTTGCCGGATAGCCATTCTTCGCATAAAAAGCCTTTACCAGATTATGAGAAGGAGTGGTACGGGCACTTCCATAGTAGAACGGTGGGAAATGAAGACCTTCCAACAGATTATTATTGAAGTATCTACGAAAAGCATAATCGGAACTTTCCGTCTGAACATCTGCAATAGAAGAAGCTGTGAGAGGGACATAAGTACCAAAACCATCCATACCTAAAATCTTGTTGATTTCTTTGGCCACCGCTTCCCATTTTGCCTGATAAACCGTAGAATTCACTATTTCGAATTGCCCCATGCCGGTGATTTTCGTCACATCATCATCCTGCATCGCAGGACTTGCGCTATATAAAAGCACGCGACTTTTCAGAACTGCTGCAGCCGCCTTCGTAGCACGACCGATTTGCGTATTGCCAAACTCCAGATCATCTCCCTGATACACGCTTGGTAATAGCTCAATGGCGTTATTCAAATCATTGACGATAAAATCGACTGTTGCCTGATAAGTCGGGCGAATAAATTCACCGTTCTGTGCCGCATCGTCCTGCGAAATAAAATGATCAGCCAACGGAACACCTAACGCTTTTCCGTTCTGCGCCTTTCCACCATACACCTTCAGCAGTTCAAAATGCCACCATGCACGCAAGAAATACGCTTCGCCTTCCAAGCGCTGTTTGATCTGCCTGTCCACTTCCGGATCAGTGCGATTGTATTGCACCTGATCAACCAAACCGTTTTCGAGGAAAGAGTTTACATAATTCAACATACCGTATGCATTGCTCCAGTTTCCGAGCGGGTTGTTAAATGCCGTCATACCGCCCATACTCAATTTATAGACAGAAGAACTACGCAGATTGGTCACTGCATTATCGGTAGCACAATCCAGAAAATTATCATCGAAACAATCCGGACGGTTGGCTATGCCATTATAAGCTTTGTATAGTACGCCTTGGGCAAGTTCCGGGACTCTCCAGATATCAGAGTCCCCGATCTGCCATGTCACCTTTGTATCCAATGTATCATCACAAGCACAAAAGAGAAACAGCCCTGCTAAAACGCAACTTCCTAATATATGTTTCATATTGCCATCTATTAATTGTTCAAAATTAAAATACAAAAGAGACTCCGCCTGTAAAAGTACGTGTCACCGGATAATTGGTCACGCCGGCATTCAGCAATTCAGGATCCAAATCTTTCACGGAAGAAAGCACGAACAAGTTTGCACCACGGGCAAAAACTTTGATCTTCTTTACTACCGAGTTTGGAGAGAACCGATTGAACGTATAGCTCAGTTCAACATTCTTCATACGGAAGAAACTTGTATTCTTCAGCCAGAAAGAAGAATTGCGGAAATTGTTCTCACCGGCAGTTGTTGTCAGTCGCGGGTAGCTTCCGGTCGGGTTATTTACCGGATGATAACGGTCTAATGCCAGTTTGGAATATTTGCCTTCCCCATTGTTCCAATAATAAGCATTCGTTGCCCATGTGTGAACCCCCAGCTCGGAGTATCCCTGAAGATACAATCCCCAGCCTTTATAGCTTACACTCAGGTCGATGCCCAACGTCGTACGCGGAAATGAGTTTCCGAGTTCTTTTACATCACGCCCGTCAATGACCTTGTCACCGTTCAGATCTTTGTAAGCGATATCGCCTTCCTGGTAATCGGCAAACGTCTGGGCTGCATGTCCGTTGATGGCTATATCCTTGCCGAATAATCCTTCGGCAACCAGTCCCATCATAGCATCTGTAGAACGCCCCACTGTATAGCGGTATTCTTCACCATGCTTCACTTGATTCCACTTCAGGACTTTATTTTTAGACCATACAAAATTGGCTCCTACCGAATAAGACCAGTCGTTGATGCGATCGCTCCAAGTAAACATTCCTTCGATGCCATGATTCAAGACAGAACCCATATTATCCTGATAGATAAAATTACCGGTATAATCTCCATAAGCGGCATCAACAGAACCGATGATGTCTGTATGTTTCTCACGGAAATAGTTCATTTCGGTATATAAGCGACTATTCAGAAACATACCTTCCACACCTACGTTCCATTCCGCAGCTTTTTCCCATTTCAGGTTCGGGTTGCCGGCACGTACAAAAGTTGAGTAGTAGGCCGTAGCCCCGTTGTTCGTTGTTCCAAACCGGAAACTGCCGTCTTGCGACCAAGCACGCTCATACAACAAATGGTCCGTGCTCCTGTCATATCCCAAGATACCAGCACTGGTTTTCAGTTTCAAAAAGTTCACATATTCGTTATCCTTCAGAAAATCTTCATTGCTTAGAATCCAGGCAAGACCGCCTGCAGCCGAAAAGAAGTATTTATTTCCCGGTTTGAAGCGGTTGCTTCCCATCAACGCCATATCCGCTTCCACTGCATAGCGATGATCATACATATAGTTCAAGCGTAATGCGTAGTTGGCATTGATAATATCCTGAGTCACCCCCTGATTAGTCGTTTTCGAGTACATGTAAGTCAGCCGTGCCGACACATCATGTTTTTGGTTGAATGTATTCTCATAAGCGGCAAAGGCGTTCCATCCCAATGTCTGTTGCAGGGTAGTAGACTTCCGGCTTTGCGAAGTGGCTACATCTGTCTTCTTCATTTGGGTGTACATGATTTGTTCTTCACCGGCAAGGTCACGATATGTCTTGATGGCATACGTCGGATAGACCTTGCTCAAAGAAAGCTGCAAGTAATCATAATTGTCGAAAGAAAGAAAAGCACCGGCTTTCAACCCTTTTGCCAGCATACCGAGGTCAAGTTTCAAACCTATATTAGTCTGGCTGCGCGTATATCGCTCATCCGTATATCCTCCATACATAGTTTCCGCATAGGCATTCATCGGACGCAGGAGACTTGCGCCAAACAAGGGTATCCCGTCTGAAGCGACCAGCCCGGTCTCCTCCGGCGACATAGTCAACGGATACTCATTCGGCCGATGAGTAGACAAAGCGGTAAATACCTGTCCACAGTCCAGTTGCCCCCATTTGCGCATTTCCATACGGGCGGCAACATCTGCAGATATAGATAAGAAATCAGTGACATTGAAATCAAGGTTTCCGCGAAGAGTCAGACGATGCAGTTGCGGAGTGTAGGCGACATCTTCAAATCCGCTCCCCCCTACATATCCGGCAATCAGCGCATAGTGCACTTTATCCGTACCTCCTGTCATATCGAACGAAACCTTCCGATAATTGGCATTCTTGCTCAACAACTGATCATACAAGTTGACGTTCGGATACAACAAGTCATTGGCTCCTTTAGAGTTTTTATATCCTTCCAATTGTGTCTGGTTATAATAAGGAGTCAGCCCGTCGTTTGCACGCGCTTCATTATACAGATTGGCATATTGGTAAGAATTCAAGAAGTCGGGAGTACGTGTCATCTGTACCACCCCCACTTCGGCCGTTGCGTTATAAATACGACGATTTGCCTTTCCTCTGCGTGTGGTCACCCAAAGTACTCCATTTGCCGCACGTGCTCCATAAAGAATCTTGGCAGTAGCGTCTTTCAGCAACTCGATGCGTTCGATTTCTTCGGGAATCAAATCCGCCGCCGGACGCTCCACTCCATCAATGATAACGATAGCCGTATTCTCTGACATGCCATGCTGACCGCGGCTGTATAAATTGGGAGTATTGTTGCCCAATCCGCTGACCGTGGAACGGACTTGCAGCCCCAACATTTTGCCCTGCAGCATATTGGTCAATGTCAAATCGGGGAATGTTCCAAACTGTCCGTTCTCAAGTACGCTCGTCGCGCCTACTTCGTTCCCTTTATACGTCTTGCCGCCATCGGCTCTGCTCACCAGTGTCTCTTCAGGAACAATATCGCTACTATTCTGTGCAAAAGTCAGATTAGAGCCAACAAGGACAAATGCAAGCCCTATCAGTCTTATATATCTATTATTGTTTCTCATATACTTTTTTATTTTAGGTATCACCATCCGGGGTTCTGTTGAAGATTATCCAAAGCCGCCACTTCATCCATCGGCAACGGATACCAATAGTTACGCTTATTGAATGTCCGCACAGCTGTCTTTACCGGAACATACTCGTAAGTAAAATCGGTCAGCTTATAAGTGCAAGCTTTCTCCGCCTTCAATTGGTCGGCTGTATAAGGATGATTGATCGGAGTTGCCTTGACACCCATAATCGGATACTCTCCCTTAAACAGGTCTTCGGCTATCATCCAACGACGAATATCGTACCAACGGTGTCCTTCGAACATCAATTCCACCCCACGTTCCCGACGATAAGCCTCTCTGAAATCAACTCCGTCCGGCAGTTCACCGATTCCGGCTCTTACACGAATCTTATTCAAAGCCTGACGCGCCGACATCGTACAACCTGAGACAACGGCATCCGGATCTCCCGTCGCTTCATAAGAAGCCTCCGCCATATCCAAATAAACTTGTGAAACACGGATGTACACAGCCACCAAGCGGTATAACTGGAAACCCGCTTCGCCAAACAAGGGTACACTTGCCTCCGGCCAAATGAACTTTTTGCACATATATCCAGTCTGTTGAGAACCTCTCGTAAACTGGTTGGTAGAAATAAAGTTCTCGGAGTATCCACCCGAATAAGTAGTCAGATAATAAGGAACACCCTGCAAGTTTTTTCCCCATTGCTCACCCGGCACAAGAATATTGTTAGTGAAACGAGGATCCCTGTCCGAATAAGGGTCGGTAGTCTTTACCGCATCATAACCGGAACGAGGGTCGGTGATCGGATAATATTTACCGTCGGCTCCTTTACGTTCGTACATATCTACAGCATTCTGTGTCGGAGCATTATAAGGGGTACCTTCGGCACCGGTTTTGTTGTCATACGGTTGCGTCAGCCATTGCGCTCTGATAAAAGCAGACCAGTTGCCGTGATGCCAACGCAAGAACCATAAGTATTCCGGCTGTGCGAATTGGTTGGAATTAGGCATCAACTGAATGCTCCGATATTCGTCATGATTCATCAGACGGTAGTATTCATGACTTTCGATAGCATCAATAGCCTTTTGCGCACTACGGGCAGCTTCGGCAGCCATATCTTTTCCATATCCCTTGTTTTCAATGGTATTCAGGTCGTTCTGCATCAAAGGGCTGGCAGCATAAAGTTGCGTCATTGCCTTCAATGCCATAGCACTCACCCTGTCAGGACGTCCATGCTCCTCATCAGGCCAGCTCAACGGCAAGTACTCAATGGCTTTATCCAAATCAGTCTGCATCCACGCATTTGACTCCTGATAAGTTTTACGGGGGAAATCAAAATTATCCGATGCTCCCCAAAGCTGATCAAAGATAGGCATCCCGCCATATCGTTTGATAATCTCAAAATAAAAATAGGCACGCAGGAAATGAGCCTGTCCCAACAGTTTTCTTTTCTGTTCTTCCGTAATGGACTTCACTTGATCAACCCCGTTAATCACACGGTTCACAATACGAAGCCCGGTATAGGCACGAGAAATAGCACTCTTGAAATTCGCCCCGTCACTTTTACAGCCTATCTCGAAACGAGTACTGGCATTCTCCAGCCAGTTGCCTGCATTGACAAACTTCGACGGGTCATTATCACGGACAGATGCATATTCATCTGATAGATTGCCTACCGTTACATAGGTATTCGAGTAAGAGTTAATACCGTGTGTAAAGATTAGTATATCACCATTTTGGAAGATACGGTCCATGAACCCCAACAAACTGCTATAATCTTTATAAACATCATCTTCGGAAAGTCCGTCATCGGGAGAGCGATCCAGATAATCCTCGCAACTGCCGGCAAACAGCCCTATCAGAATGATCCATATCCAATTCAACTTATGTCTTCTCATATCAGTAAATTTAAAGTATCTCATAATCCTAATCTAAAACCAATATTATAACGTCTCACCATCGGATAAACATTCTGTCCCGAATGTTCGGGGTCGCGACGAGAATCGCCTTTCGAGAATGTCAACAAATTGGTGCCATTGACATATACTTGCAGTTTTGTCAGACGCAAAGGCTGCAACCAACGTTTCGGAATCTGATAGTTCACCTCCAGATTCTTCAAACGAAGATAAGCATGGTTGGTGTATGTGTATGTACTGGCCACAGAGTTGTAACTTCTCTGAACATGAATACTGGGTCGAACCGGACCGCTCTGAAGCGGAGCATCAGCTGTCCATGCATTCAACGTATTGGGTTGAGCCTTGATGTTTCCCTCCGGGAAGTCCCACAAATAAGAAGGGATTGCTTCTTTGTAAACATCCAGTGCACTGTACCATAGCATATTGAATCCTAATCCTTTGTAAGATCCACCTAACGTAAATCCAAGTGTCGTTACCGGATAATTCAGATTCTTCATCGGAACCATATCCTTTGCATCAATCATGCCGTCTCCATTATAATCAATGTAATACAAATCTCCGGGAATCAACGTGTTGTGCGCGCCATTGGCAATGGTAGACTTCGCTGAGTTATAAATATCATCCAGCGATTGGAAGTTTCCTGTCGCCAAATATTTATTCACGTATCCGATTGATTTTCCTGCATTCTTCAAATATTCACTCTGATTTTTGGGATCGTCAATAAAGACAATCCGATTCTCGCTGGTTGCGAAATTAAATTTTGCATAATAATTGAACTTTCCGATGCGGTCGTTCCAAGCCACGTCCAACTCAAGGCCATGATTTTTAGTCTTACCCAGGTTTACCTGCGGGAAAGCAATACCGCTATCAGCCCATGACGGCACTGTATTACGTGACATCAGAATATTATTACGCTTTTCATCGAACAAGTCTAAAGTTAAGTTCAACTTGCCCCACAAGCCTATCTCGATACCAATATTCTGCTTGACGGACTCTTCCCATGTCGCATCAGGGTCGGCAAGTTTTCCCTCTTTATACAGAGGTCCCCAACTGCTGGTCTGATATTTACCAAATTCTGCATTAGCAGACAGTTGTTCAAATTTCTGAATATAATTAAAACGAGTTGCCCCTTTATCATTACCGACCACTCCATACGAATAACGTACTTTCAAATTTGTCAAGACATCTTTTGTCCATTTCTTCATCCATGGCTCTTCACTGATACGCCAGCCGATAGAGGCAGACGGGAAAAAGCCGAAACGGCGTCCCGGAGCAAATTTCTCCGAACCTGTATAAGCACCGTTGAACTCAGCAAGATAACGCTCTTTGAAGTTATAGGTGACACGGCCTACCCAATCTTCCTCGTAAGCCGGAAAATTCATCACGCTCAGATTGGTCGATTCATTCATCTTACGGTTAAACACAAACAAAGCACTTACGTCGTGATTGCCAAACTGCCGATTATAATTCAACGCCAATTCGTAGTAAAGTTTACGTCCATATGCCTTGAATCCGTCATAGACACCGCCGACAGGCAAATCTCCGGGAGCATTCTCATCCGGATAGCGTTTCTCGGTATAATTATAAGAAATCGTTCCATCCGCATTATAGATAGGATTGGCATAATCATACACACGATTAATGCGAATATGCGTACGCTGGGCAACCAAATCGTCCTTTCCCAAAATCTTGCCCGGCATGATTTGCGTAGTCCACGATGAGGAAGTGGTATAAGACAAAGACGCTTTCAATGATAACCCCTTTGTAATAAAGTCCAGTTTCTGATTCAGAATCACATCATAGAAGCCCTGATGCTGCTTTATATTGCGGCTGCCTCCTTCGTTCATCAGACAAGCGATATTCTGATCGGAACTCAGACCGTCTCCCCATATCCCATTGCTATACTTGATAGGGAATTCATTGCTTGGAGCCGTGAAGAATGTTTTGAAAAAACGCTCATCCGGCGAACCGTCATTCTCATAATAAGACGGTTGGTTCTGATATCCCATTTTACCGGCTACACTGAATGATAGTTTAGTCGTATTTGTAATATTGAAGTCGAAATTGCTACGCCAGTTATAGCGACGATAGGAGAAAGAAGGATCAAATTCCTCTTGCTTGGTAGTATTAAAAATATCACCGTCGTGCAAGTAACCCAAAGAGACGAAGTAACTCATTTTCTTCGTACCGCCCCGCACATTGAGGTTGTAAGTCTGTTCATAACCTACATTCTTCACCAATTCTTTCCACCAGTCCACTTCCGGGAAAGCATCATTGTACGGGCCATAATTTCCTGTAGCATACGCATTTTCCCATGCTGCAATGGTAGACTCCGGTACCAATGCCCCCCAGTTGCCGTCATTAGCCTGTGCCCTATTATACTGTTTCATTGAGGTCACATAGTCGGCCCACTCAGGAGCAGCGGAGGGTTGTTTAAAACCAAAGTTAGCATTGAATGAGATTTCCGGTTTTTGATCAAGTCCCCGTTTGGTTGTCAGCAAGATTACACCATTCGCCCCTTTCACACCGTAGACTGCAGTAGCCGAAGCATCCTTCAATACAGAGATAGATTCGATTTCATTCACATCGACATCGTTGAAATCACGCTCAATGCCATCTACCAATACCAATGGAGCGGCTTCTCCCCAAGTGGACTTACCGCGAATCAACAGAGAAGCCTTATCAGCTCCCGGTTTTGACGTAGAATTAATGGCAACCACACCCGGCATTTGCCCTTGCAGAGCTTCGGATACAGAATTCACGCTACCTATTTTCAGCAGATCATCTCCTTTGGCAGTGGCGATGGAACCAACGCTGGATACTTTCTTCTGCACGCCATATCCAACTACCACCACTTCCTCCAGCGTCTCCGCATCTTCTCCCAAGGAGATTACGCCCAAGGTAGTCTTATTCTTTAAATCCAATTCCTGAGTTTTATAACCCACATAAGAAATGACAAGTATATCTCCTTTTGATGCCTTCACTGTAAAATTACCGTCAATGTCGGTAATCGTACCGTTGCCCGTACCTTTCACACGAACACTGACGCCAATCATCGGTTCGCCAGATACGGCATCCTTCACTTGTCCCTTCCAATAGACTTGCTGCGCCTGCACATTCAATGTACAAAACAAAAAGCAACAAAGACACAAGAAAGAAAAATAAAGTCTGTTTCTTTTCATAAACATTATTTTAAACTGTTAACAAATTCTTCATTTCACAGCACAAATTAAGAAGGAAAATCTTCAACTAAAAGGGAAGATTATCCTCAAAACCCATACAAATGTGCAAAATTGATTTTTCTACTATATTTCTGAACAAATCATTTCCACACGGGCTTTATGATATGCCCTTTATCTACGGTAATGTTATATATACCATCATCTCCTCTCTTCAGGATGAGCGGAACAATGCGTGTTTTGCGAGGCTGCACCGTAGAGTCCGAATGATGAACGTGGTAAACATAATAGTATCTCCCATCCAATCCTTTGAATACGTCTCCGTGTCCCGATCCGTTCTCTCCTACGATACTGCGATGAATAATCGGACTGTTCGGATGCTTCTTCCACGGACCCAAAGGAGAAGAAGCGGTGGCATAGCCCACCGAATAGTCGATATTCATAAAATGGTTGGCAGAATAAAACAGGTAATATACCCCATCCCACTTCACGACAGTCGGTCCCTCCATTATCGGAGCCGACTTATAGTTCGGAGTTTTTTCCCAAGGTTCCGTACAATCCAAACTCCGTTTCAGCGTTTCCGGTTTGAGACTTCCCTTCTTCATATCAAACTCGGCTACCCACAAATAATTGCCTTTATCAAAGCGAACATGATACAAATAGTATTTCCCATTGTCATCCTTGAACAGGAAAGAGTCTATGTTCTTGGCCGAAGCGTCTATCGGTCTGACTTGCTTCTGTCTGAAAGGTCCGAACACCGATTTCGAAGAAGCGAGCACTGTATGCTCACTGGCAGTATAAGTAAAATAGTAGATGCCCTTCTCCTTAAAATATTGAGGAGCCCAAAAGCCCTTCTCTCCATACACCCGGTCGCCTTTCCGCAGAATCAATTGCAAAGAGCTGCCATCAGGCACCTTCCAATGCTCCAAATCACTCGATTCAAGGATAGCGAATCCCTGCGGTTCCTGATTGCGTGTACCTGTGAGGTAATATTTTCCATTCTCCACAAAGATTGTGGGATCGGCATACATAATTTCTTTCCAATCATCAGCGCGTAATTGGAGAGCAGACATAAATGCCACTCCCATGGCAAGTGTCACTCGCAATAAGATTTTGTTGAATGTATTCATTAATACGTATCTTAGTTATTATACTATTTCTATTTATTCGCCTCCCAAGCCAAACGGGGCTGCTCACCGTCAAGATTCCAGATAGAGGTATCCCAGTCGAGAGTACGAACAGCTTCCATCAGGTTGTCGATAGTACTCAATCCGTTGTAACGGTCTACCATAGCGGTGCCGTTTACACTGGCTTGATCCGGCAATGCGGGATTGTTAGGAAACACGCACTGCATGGCAGGATTAGCATAACAGGAGTAGGCCACATTCCGACTGTAGCGTCCGCACACCTTACCTGATTTGGGCGCAGCCTGAGAGAATAAATTGGTATTCCATGCCACGCAATGATGAACGGTAATGCCGGATCCGGTTGTATTGTTGGCGTTGCCCATGATACCGCCCACCTGATTTTGCGCAGAGACATCGCAGTCGCTCCAACAATAGGATATGGTAGAGGTTGTAGAAGCACCGGACACCGGCTGTACCCATCCGGCAATTCCTCCGCCCGGATTAGCCACAACCATAGGAACCGCTTTCATCACTCCATGAGAATAGCAATGAGAAATAGTACTTCCGAGCAACCGACTGGCGATGCCCCCGATACATGATTTGGTCGTAATATCACCTATGTGATAGCACTGCTCCACGGAAGCCCCCTCACGCACTTCACCACAAATGCCACCTGCCGACCATAATGCGGTAATCGTTGTTTCCGAACCGCATTGATAAATCTTACTGCCTGCTCCGTGAAGTCGTCCGCAGAGACCTCCCGCCTGTCCGTCTTCCCATGCTGCATTGCCCGATGTCAGATTAATAGTACCTGATACCCGAACGTTCTCCACTATACCCGCACCGGAAACATTTCCCGCCTGACCGGCAACAATACCCGTAAGTTTCTTGTTGGCGGTAATTTGTGCATTCGTAAAGACAACGTTAGCACACCGTCCCGTCAGCATACCGAAAAAACCTTGGTAAGTAGATGAGGATGAAGTGATTTTCAAGTTATTGATAACGTGTCCGCAGCCGTCAAAGTCCACAGGTCTGGCAGCGGTGGCTTCCACAGGAGTCCAGTCGATGCCTTGCAAATCGATATCCGACCCCAGACGAACATAAGTAGTCTGTCCGTCTTTGAGGTATTCGTCAAGCTTAGCCAAGTCTTTGGCAGTGGTGATGATATACGGATTACCTATTCCGCCCTGCTTTTGTTGCAGATAGAAAATCATGGTGCTCTTCTCTTCGTTTACGGCAAGGTCGTCTGACGTCAACTTCAATCCGAGCACATATTTCTTGGTATTGTCCAATGCGGTAAGATCATGAAAGCGCAGCCCCACCGTATGCAATACATCGTCACCTTTAAAGTCAAGCCCATCAGCATCGAGGTCATAGTTGGCGGGAGGCAACAGCGTGTATTCTTCGCCAAACGAACTTGCATCAACCACTGCAAATCCGGCTTTAGCCTCCTTTTCGCAATGACTCTTCTCTACCATGATAGTATACTCATATTCAGGTTCATCCAAGTATAACTCATACTTGCCGGTCTGATAAAGCGACAAGGTTATCCCCGAATAAGTCACTTCGGTTTTTTCCGGCTGTGTCAAGTCCATGACTTCTCCGCACGAAACCAACAAAAACACTATTAATGACAGAACAATAGGAATATATCTTTTCATAATTCAATTCTTTTTAATGATTAAAAAACCGGGATAACCACCCCTACATTGTCACCCGACAGCCACATCTTATCACTATCCATACGAACCACTTCCAGCTCCATCCTTTCTTTGAGAAAAGAGAAACCTTGGAAAGAAAATTCGGCTGTAATCTTCTGACCGACAGTTGCCGGCTTTTCGTCAAATTTCACATGGATATAGTTGCTTTGATCCGAATTCTGCAGGCGATAAGTCAGCCGTTTAGGATTAACCGCAACCTGCACTTGCTCCTGCTCTGTAAAGCCGCATACTCCATCCAAACTATAAAATCCCATTTCGGTATATCCCGTTACATTCTTCCTGCCGATTCCGTTTTCAGCATATTCCGTCTCCGCGCAAGAAGCGAAAACCCATAGAGATATCAATAATGTATATATTATTTTCATAAGCGAATAAATTTAAGAATATTACTTTCTAATGGTTGTCGACAATGTTTCTACCGTTCCATCATTATAGGTCACTTCAGCGGTAAGTACCTGTCCGTTCAAGTTCTTGCTTACCGTATCAATCTCCCGGCCATCCAGCTTTACTTTATAGGAAGATACGTCTGTCGGCAAATTTAATAATTGTACTAACATATATCCATCCACTTGCTGATATTTCAACAAAGGGAACTTTCCTGCCACAGGTCTGGTCTTGACATCATCTTCCCACAACACTGTATTGTCCGATTTCAACAGTGCTACATGATAAGTAGTCCCCGGAGTAAGATTTCCGACCAATGTATAGTCATCATCCGAATCGAGCGACCGGCGCATCACCTCTGTCCCATTTCCATCTGTCACTGACAATGTGCCTGTTCTATCGGCCCCGTTGCCCCAACTGATGAACAGTTCCTGTTGTCCTTCGACAAGACTGCCAACTGCCAACCCATTTTGAGCAGCTATGAAATCCGGATATAACAATGGATTGGGATTATAGAACCCGTCCGCATCAAGCCCTAAATAACGGGAAAAATAGATTCCTCCAAGCTCCCACATTTCAGTCTTGGCATCGTAAACCGCTCTCGCCCCACCGGGAACCACACTAAAACGTCCGGTAATGGCATACGTGCTATATTTCTTAAACACCTCATAAAAGGTTTTATACCAATTCTTCGGATACCACGCATAGCTCTCAAAAAGACTCTTGAACTCGGCAGCACTGACCGGTGTGCCGGCATTGGCCTTTTCGGCTATCAGATTGAGGTATTCGTAGATTTTCATCCCGGCTGTATAACCGTGCTTGGATCCCCATTCGCCCAACGCATCCGCCACATGCGGGTTCAAG
Source organism: uncultured Bacteroides sp. (assembly GCA_934716785.1). Lineage (GTDB taxonomy): Bacteria > Bacteroidota > Bacteroidia > Bacteroidales > Bacteroidaceae > Bacteroides. The sequence continues at coordinate 16,244 of CAKUYM010000004.1, forward strand.
GCACGCACCATGGAGAATTCCGTGCAAATCAGCTTCTTGGTTACACCATATTTATTACGGATAATCCGAAAATCATCTTCCGCCTGATTGACATTCAATGCATGAACATGAAGGTCGAGTCCTGACACATTAGGATTGTTGTTCACCACAGAGACCACTGCCGGCACCGTCTCGCTCTTCGGCAACTCGGAAACGCGGTTCAATGCTCCGGCATAAATATCAAACGTCCAGCCATTAGCTTGCTTCCAAGCAGTCAGCCGATTAGCAAACTCATTCAAGAATGCACGGTAGTCCTCTCCGTCCGCATGACAGAGATCGGTATCCAACGCATTCTCCCACTCCGGCTCGTTGCCCATAACCAAGATATCAATATGCTGCGCCATCTGGTAAGTTTGCAACAACACTTCCGTTGCACGGAATATGTACTCCATCTCCTTAGTTCCTACTTTGGGAACCGTATCGGTATATAGCTCAAAGGGAATTTTCAGACTTAATATGAACTTCACACGATCACCCAACGCTTTCTTAGCCTGAACAAATTTCAGAGTAGGAATATGTGTCTTAATAACATTTTCCTTCACGCCCACAATCTTCCCGTTTTCATTCTGAAGAAACAGATTAGGGATATTGACAAACCCTCTCACCCAAGTCACTTTTGATTTCTTCAACATTTCTATTTCCGTAATCGGGTAATCGATATTTTCATTATAATTCGCTCCCAATTCCTGTGCTTCCATCCTTATCGAACATAGAAGCAACCATACAAACATCCAAAAAGCCTTTACTTTCATATGTTATCAATCTTCAAGGTTAAATTATTAATCGTTCCACATTGAACATAGCAAAGGTAGAAAAACGAATTTCTACAAAATAGAACGATTGTCCTATCACTGGGATTTATGTTCAGAATGTACATTTAACCTTACTTTAATGGTTCTTCTTCTACCTCGCTGCGATAGTAGCCCTCTACCTCGGCAAAGAAATTCTGCTTCAGAGAGTCCAGAAGTTCGGGGTATTGCACTGCCACATTTTGGTGTTGGCCCCGGTCATTTTTTACATTAAACAATCCGTACTCCCCCAAATTGCCTAATTCATTCCCTGTCAGATTCCGCTCGGAGCCTTTATAAGGGGGCATCATTATCCAATCGCCCGAACGATAAGCCATACGCCCCTGTGCCTCCAGCACCACATCCTTGCGGGCACTCTGCTCTTTTCCGAGAAAAGCATTCAAATAATTCCGGCTATCCAATCCTTGCGGCAGGTCGGCATGTATCATTGCACCCAAGGAAGCAAGAATATCCATCTGGCAAACCAATGCATCGGACACGGTCGGTCGAATCTTTCCTTTCCAGTAGACAAACAAAGGTATATGCGTGCCGCCATCGAACAAGCTGTATTTACCGCCACGCAAACCACCTGCCGGGAGATGATTGCCTGCCAGTTCGGGAGCACCATCTTTGTATCCGTCATTCAGAACCGGCCCGTTATCACTGGAGAAGATAATCAGTGTTTTTTCCAATAATCCCTCTTTTTTCAAATGAGCAAGCAGCTCGCCCACACACCAATCCGCCTCAACAATTGCGTCACCGCGAGGCCCCATTGTTGTCCGGCCAACGAAGCGTTGATGAGGAGCACGGGGTACGTGAGGTTCGTGCAGGCCATAATACAGAAAGAAAGGAGCATCTTTATGCTCTGTCACAAAGCGCTTCACCTTATCTACGAAATAGTCTGCCATATCTTCATCTTTCCAACGAGCTTTCTGACCGCCTTTCATATAGCCGATACGGGGAATGCCGTTTACTATAGAGTTATTGTGACCGTGTGCCCACTGCATTTTCAGCATCTCCGGATGAGAAATTGCAGTCGGTTCGCCCTCAAAGTTTTTCTCGTAACTCACTTCGATGGGATCAGTCGAATCAAGCCCCACGACATCTCCATTTTCTACATAAACCGTCGGAACACGATCATTGGTCGCTGCAATCAAGCATGAATAATCAAAACCTATTTCTTTGGCACCGGGCTTGACTGTCTCATTCCAGTTGACATTTCCATTTCCCATGCCCAAATGCCATTTTCCGATAGCACCGGTCGCATAACCACATTGCCGCATCATCTTTGGCAAGGTGAATTGATTCTCATTGATGATAAGAGGAGCATCCCCCGGCAAGATCTTTGCATCCTTATTTTTCCACGGATACATCCCGGTCATCAAAGCATAACGACTGGGAGTAGAAGTAGCCGAAGTGGCATATCCGTTCGTGAAGCAAACTCCTCCACGGGCCAAAGTATCAATATTCGGAGTATGAATCGTAGCAGAGCCATAAGCACTCACATCCCCAAAGCCCAGATCATCGGCAAGAATCACAATTACATTCGGCTTTTCTTCTTGCTGAGAGGCACAACCTGCTAAAGACAATACAGGAACAAGGTAGATTATCTTTTTCATAATATATACAGTTAATTATAATGCAAAATTAATCTGTACTTATTTATTTGCATAGAACAAATGTCTAATAATAGGGAATAATGTCTATCCGACAAGCTTTCCAAGAAAAAAAACTTCTACTCAAAATACTATAAAACGACAATCTCCTGCCCGAAAATATACCCGAAAGTATATCCCGAACAGGAGACCACCATAATAGACAAAACTAAACGTCCGTCTTTTTTAGGTTTTCCTCAAAAATCCCCCTCTAAAGTTTCTTGATCGAGAAATCGGCAAAACGAATTTCTTCATCGCGCAACCGGTCTTGCCAACTCCGGTTCTCACCCAAATAACGGTAGATACCCCATTTGGGACGAAGTCCCGTACAATCTGTGCGCCACATATCCATCTTTTCAGGACCGAATTTCAAGAGAACCGTTCCGTCTTTTATGCGTGTGATGACTACCTCATACGAACCGTTCTCACCGAAGCAGGCTTTTTCTTCCACCTCCACCCAGTTGCCAAGAAAATCTGCAAGGTCTGTACTGGCAAGGGTGGTAGTGCCTTCACCGCGTTTATCATAACGTACCCGCAATTGCTGACCGCCTTTGCTGTTGGAATAAGCAGTCAGGGTGATAAGCGGGGAACCTACATCTGCCGTACCTGACGAATTATCAATGCCCTTCAACTGGTGAAGATGGGAGAATTTAGTCGTCGTCTGAAATCCTACCGGCAAACAGAATTTCCAACGGAATACCATAGTCTCCCCGTTTTGCCCGACAAGGCTTTTGGGGGATTTGTTATCCGTCTTTATCTCATTACGCTGACGGTCGGTGATATTTGCCAGTCCACGGTCATCATCTATCGCTGCATGAATAAAGAAAGCAAAGACATACTTATTCAACTGATTGTCATGTACCTGCCGGATATGCTGAAAATGCGCGGCCTTATGCGCACGCGAAGAATCGGGAGCTTCATGGTTATAGCCCGAACGTTTAATCAAATCATACGTTTTTGCGCTATTACCATCGGCAATCAATGTGCCGTCCACCTGTTGTTCCGGCTTCGGCAGTTCTTTCTCGTCTATCACTTCCGACGAACTGTTGGAACAGGCGATGAAAGCAAAAAGGGCTAAGAATAAGGTTCCTTTTCTCATTTGGATCTACTTAATATGGTTGACCAAGAAATCTACCGACTTGAAAAAAATCTCTTCCATTTTATCAGAAGTCTTTGAACTGACATTATGGTCATAATATTCATACTCCAACAGGTCGCACACTCCCCCTTTTTTCTTTAAGGCGGATGCGAACATTTCACTCTGTTCACACTCTACCGTAACATCGCATGTACCACATACCAACATGGAAGCGGGAACGTTCTTCTTCGGAATCAGATTGATAGGAGATGCTTCACGAAGTACTTTCGGATCACGGTCACAAAAATACGCGATGCGTTGAGGATCTTTCGTCTTCATGGTGATAGCAGCCTTTTCCAAATCATAAATACCGGAATAGCCGACAAAAGCTTTTGTTCCGGGAACGGCCATTGCAGCCACCGCAGCCAAATGAGCACCGGCAGAAGTACCCAAGAATCCGAAACAGTCGGGATTAATATTCAACTCTGCCGCATGTTCACGAACATACTTCACCGCATCCAGAATATCCTGGATAGAGACTTTTACAGTCGCATCGGATTGCGGAGCCAATGTGTAGGAGACACGAATGCCCGTAATTCCCTTCTGCTTCGCCAAATACTGGGATAAAGACCTGGACGAACCGTTATTACCCCGTGCCCATCCGCCACCGTGGATGTAAACCACAAAAGGAGCCGGCTTGTCTGTCACTGCAAAGTCTACTGTGAGTGTCAGTTCATAATCCTTATGCTTCTTGTAAACAATATCTTTAGTGGTCACCCCTTTGTAATCTTTGCTTTTCAGACGGTCTGCCTGATAGGTATAGGGAACCATCACATCGGGAATCGTATTCACGTCAATGAACTTCGCATATTTCTTCGCATACAACAAAGCATAAGAGCCGTCGTCGTTCCGCGTCATTTTCATGCCATAGCGGTTGGAGAACTGCTGTGGTTGAGCTTCTTGCGCAAAGCTGAGAAGCGGCAGTATACACAAACAAAGAATCAGTTTCAATTTCATGTTATCACTTTATATTAGGTGAGGATAATTTTAATTCTTATTCTATATTTTCTAATCTCATTTCTTCTTTAAAGTCAGATACGGTATTGTCGCCACATCGGACGTACTGTATTTCAGTCCTATACTCTTTGCCGTATCCACATATTTCTGATTGCCCAATGCCATTCCGGCTTCATAGAGAAGAATGGCAGCACGGGATTGGTCGAAAGGCTTAATCTGTTTGAATTTCCAACTTTCGGGATTCAGATAATAAGGATACAAATAATCAACTGCCTGTGAAGCCACTTTCCCGTTCGAAGCAGGGGTGCTCCATAAGTTAACTCCTATCTGGCTCGTGATTTGGTTGGCTTCCATTAATGCTTCCAAAGCGAAAGTTGAATAATGCAGGGAGAGAGTTCGTTTCAGTTCCTGGGGCAATGAACCGTCATCGGCAATCTGTGCACCCATTTTGGGAAGTATGCTTTGTTCAGCCACTTCACGGATGCGGTCGGTAAGGTCTAAGTAAGCCAATACCATCAAGTGAATAGCCTCGTACCACAGGCCATGATTATTGGTTGCATGAGATTCTCTTTGCCCTTGCGTGCTGTTCTCCATCCAGTAGCAAAAAGCGGCAGCCCAATCATCGAGTTTCTTCTTGTCCGATGGAGTCCAGCTTTTAGAGCCTTCTATCAGCTTGGCCACACCCAGTGCGCGACAGAAACGACGTGCATCAATAAAGCCCGAACCACGCATATGCTTCATCCCCGGCACGGTTTGTGCGTAAGTCATATTCGGATTCATGCCCAGTTTCGAATCTGTGAACCATGTTCTCAGATGATTGGCACATGCTTTGGCGTAGACTTCTTTTCCTGTGATATAATAAAGCACCCCCAGGCAGTAAGCGGTGTCACCAAAACGATTGGCGTTCTCACGTTCGGGATAATCGTAGACTTCGGGATTGCGTTCACCGTCTTTCCTTATATAAGGAAGTCCATCGGTCTTTGTTGAATCCGGCCACCAATAGGGAGATAAAGTCATATAATCTCTCGGATCCTTGCTGGGAGGAAGTTTCTTCTTGGCAGTCACCGATAAAGGAGTCATCTTTATATATTTCTCCGCTGCCTTTTCCTGAAGTTCAATGTACCGAGTGACTTCTTTGTCGCCTTTCCGATAATCGTTTTTTAGCTGTTCAAGCAATGCCACATTAAACGGTCCCAAGGGAGCAGCATTCAGTATTCCCCAACAAAGGCATACAACCCATATGGCAAAGATTCGTCTCATAAATATTTTCTTTAAAGTAGGTAAGTGTGTCATTTAGAACGAAGCGAAGAACCTGCTCCCGGTATCTGCCAAAGAGCAGATTCTTCACTGTATCCAGAATGGCGGTATCAGATTTCTTCTTTAAGAAAAGAAACAACCGCCGTTAATATCAATATTCGTACCTGTCAGGTAAGAAGATTCGGAGCAGGCAAGGAAGCAGACCAGATCGGCCACCTCACCGGCAGTTCCTTCACGGCGCAATGCATAAGAAGCTTTCATGCGCTCACGATTTTCGGGCGTATTGAAACGATCGTGGAAAGAAGTGGCGATCGTGCCCGGACAGATGGCATTGCAACGGATTCCCTGAGGACCGAGTTCTTTTGCCATAGAACGTGTAAACGTCATCACCGCACCTTTCGCAGTTGCATACATGGAAGCACCATTACCACCGCCATCGCGAGCTGCCAATGAAGAGAAGTTTATGATAGAACCGCCTGCCGGCATCATGGGAACCACTTCGCGGGTACAGAGAAATACGGAACGCATATTGACATCCATCAGGAAGTCATACCAATCTTCATCCTGTTCGGTAATTTTCTTACGTCCTACAATACCACCTACTACATTTACCAGAACATCCACCTTATCACCAAATGCCTTGTTGCATTCAGCAAAAAGATTTTTTACCTCAGCAGCCTTTGTCATATCGCCCTGAACAGCAATTGCTACTCCGCCGGCATTCTTAATCATGGCCAATGTTTCCTGTGCATCGGCTTCATTGTCGAAATAGTTCAGACAAACTTTAGCGCCTTCTGCTGCCAATTTCACTGATACTGCACGACCAAGGTCGCGTGCGCCACCTGTTACGATAGCTACTTTTCCTTCTAATTTCATAATTGTCTTGTTTTTAAAACACGTTTATTTTTCTATTTGTTTAATCTCTCCTACTGTCAGGAAGATGGAACACAGCGATAACGGTACCAAAGCTCCCAACAGACTGAATAATAATATCCAATTCGTAATATAACTGGCAAAAAGAATTGCCAGGATGGTGCCTAATACTGCCGAAGCACCACCAAGTCCGGCCAATGAACCGACAGACTTTCCACTGTGCAGATCGCTCGGAATCGTCTGTAGGTTTGTCATGAAGAACTGGAAGCCCCCCAATACCAATGCCATAAAAATAATAGCAACCGGAGCTGTAGTAGACATGATAGCTGCCAGTATGGATGGAACGATAATGATTCCTCCAAGCAACATTGCCGCCTTACGGGCATAATTCACCGTATGTCCGCGGTTTATCAGCCAACCGGAAAACCACCCGCCGGCAATACTGCCCAATGCAGCCCCTACATACGGCACCCAAGCCGAAAACGCCACCTCCTTGATATTCAATTGAAATACATCTGCCAGATAAAGCGGCAAGAATGTGACAAACATCCACCAGATAGGATCAAGGAAGAATCGTCCTAAAATGACAGACCAATTCTTTTTCACCCGGAGCAATTCACCCCAGCTTTTCCCTTTCTCCTCCGTTTTCAGTTCTTTTTCAGGCTGACCGTTCAAGATATATGTACGCTCTTCTTCCGTAATCCAAGGATGCTTCTTCGGACCTTCCTTATTGATAACCAACCACGGAATCAGCCAAACCAATCCCAACCCGCCAACTACAATAAAAGTCCATTTCCAACCGAAAGCAATGAAGATCATCAGGATGATAATCGGTGCAAGGATAGAGCCGACAGAAGCTGCCGCCCCGAACAATCCCTGTGCAAAGGCACGTTCTTTCTGTGGAAACCACTCTGCATTGCTTTTCGTCGTACCCGGCCACGGACCTGCTTCACCCAGCCCGAGCATCATTCTAAAAAAGGTAAGCGAGAAGATTCCCCGTGAAAGAGAAGCCAATGCGTCTGCCATTCCCCATACAAGCACACTCCAGAAGAAGCCTTTCCGACATCCGATCTTATCATACAATTTTCCGGACACGAGTTGGCTGACACCATACGCTATCATAAAGAAGATCGTAATCAGACCGAGAATATCTTTCGCTTTCTGCGAAGCGTCGGGATCATTGCGATCTATCAAGCCGAGGTCGATAGCAATACCTTCGCGATTGGTCACAAACGTAACTCCATCTTTCTCTTTTATCTGCACGCCGGCTACACTGACAGAATCACAATTTCCATTGGCAGCAGTCAATATATACTGTTCGCCCGACAATACGGCATGATTTCCCTTATCTACAGATGCATCTGCTTCGGGAATCAGACGATAGTCGATATTGGCCACCCACATATAGTTGAGCGTGCCCCTATCCAGATAGTTGATAATAGTTATCAGCATGATTAACCCGATAACTATCCACCGGAGTCCTTTTACCTTCATATCATTTGAGATTTAAGAAATCCGCACGTACAGGGCTGAATGTATCAATCAAGATACCGGCTTCAAGACATACACAACCATGCAATTCGTCGGGAGCTACATAATAGCCGTCCCCTGCAGAAAGGATTTCTTTCTTGTCACCGATGGTCAGTTCGAACTTGCCGCTCACCACATACGTTGCCTGACTGTGGTAATGCTCGTGCATACTGCCTACCGCACCTTTGTCAAACTTTACCTTGACCATCATCAACTGACCGTCATAGGCCATAATCTGACGATTCACACCCGGAGCAGGATTTTCCCACTTCAAATCTTTCTCAAACTGAAAAGTTTCGCTACATGTTTTCATACTTTTATCTATTAATGGTTTATTAGTTAATCATCTGTATTTCAGATATTAATAAATCGTTCGTCAGGTGTTAACAGTTGAGTCGTCAGGTATTAACAGTTGAGCCGACAAGTATTAATACTTGAGAAGACAGGTATTAATACCTGAGAAACGAAAGATTAATAGTCATTTCATAAAGACTCCACAGCGTCCGTTCCAAGCATATATGGTGCCCTCGACCGTCAGGCGGTGTTCTTTTTCTTTGTCTGTATCCACGTTACTAAAGCAAAGCATTACAAAATGTCCACCTTTATATATAGCCTTTACAACTGTATAGGAGTCCGTATCCATCACCACCTTTACCTCTTCGCAAGAAGAAGTCAGGTTACTGGAAGTTTCCCTCACTACGTCATATTCTCCATGAGTTTCGATGGAGGTGGCGAATGTATGGTTCTTCCGTGCCTTTTCCCTTATCAAGAAAGCAGTTTCGTTTCTCAAGTTAAAGTCCGGATCATTGGCTCCCAGACGAAGCATTTTCATCTCTGTGTGCGGAGTGGTTGCCGTACTGATAGTATAGAAACGATTCTTATTAACGAAGGTGAAGCTCGATGTATTCCGGCTTTTGTTCTGCCCACATGCTTCCTGCCAAAGATGCTGATAGCCGTCTTTCGTTCCAAGGACTTTCTGTTCGTTACCGGATTTGGTATAGGGGAAGTTCAGGGAAACGAAGTGCCCGTTATACCATAAAGGGTAATCGTATTGATGCTCTTTGTCTGCATTTACTTGCAGCACATCCAAAATTAACGGGAATTGCAGGAAAGGAGTGGTCACGTAAGCCAATGTTCGCTTCATCTCCACTCCGGGATAGGCATTGGTGTCTTTTGCTACCATCACCTGAAAATGTTCGCCGTTGAAATCATGGTAGATGATGTCCGAGTGGTAACGAGAAGAGATTTTCATATCTCCGGCAAAGTTGGACGTTTCGTCTACGACCAATGTATTATGCGCAACAGTCTGCTTGGCAAACGACTGGTTCTCACGGGTATAATGTCCTTTATACTTAGCTTCAATATTCAAGAATCGGGAAGCGCCGTAGTCGGACAGAATCTCATTTCCATTGTCATAATAAGCCATTGTCAGCTTATCAAAATGCCCGTGGCTCAAGCCGTGTGAGGTAGCTTTCAGGGTCAAGGCACTGTTCAGATTAGAGTCCGTGGAGCGAATTACAGCTATACCTCCTTCGTCACCTTTGCGTCCGTCACGGAATACGTTGCTGCGATAAATAATCGGAGCCGCCTCCCCACGGGCAATATCACGAGCCACTTTGAAGCCGCCGATAGTAGGAAGATAAGTGTGCTGATACTTGTTGGCAACGGACAGCAATGATTTGTCCGAAGGGTTGACATTATACAATATGTCTACCGCATATACCAGTTCCTGTGCAGAAAGCCCTTTCAGTAAGGCATCATTGATATGGAAGAATTCGCCTTCGTACGACAGTTGTATCAATGTAGATAGTGCTTTCGAAAGAATACTGTCGCGATAATTGAAGATTTTCAAGTCCGGCAGTTTGTTCTCGATACACTGGGCGAAAATAACGAAAGGCCAGATGGCATAACGTTGATAGTAGGCTCCTTCCGTGAAATATCCATCGGGAGAGAACAGGTAATCCATCTGGCGGATAAAACCGCCCCGTTTGCCAGTCTCGTCAGAGCCGTAAAGTGCCTTTTTGACGTAATCTTCACGATTCATCGCAAAGCCGATCATGCCCACGGCAGCCGTAGCCCATGTAGCATGATTGTGCATTTTGTTGAAAGTCTTGTTATTTGCATGGTTGTCTCCCATACCGTCCATGATGAAATCCGCCATCGGCACGAAAAGATTCTTCTCGATAGCGGAGCGCTGCTTGGATGACAGTGTATTATAGATACAATCATAAGCAACCGCCGTATGTACCAACCATACACTTTCATTCAACGTCTGCCAGAACAGACGCCCCGGAACAGGGGAAAGTTGCAGAGGATGGAAACCCAAAGTAGGATATAGCTTAGCGTAGGCTTCCAACATATCGGCTACGTAAGTGGCATATTTCTTATCCCCTGTCAACTGATAGGCTACTCCGCAATGAAACATGGCATAGTAATTGGATTTATGCTGTTCGTGCACCACACCGCCACCGCCGTCTACCGGAACCGGTACGGAGACAGGAGAGTTTACTGCTGCATCGGCTGCAGCCAACACTTCCGAAAGAGACTTGTCGAATGCGGGTACTGTGCCCTTCCCCGCCCTAATCTCGTTCACTTCTTCCTGTGTGAAAAGAAGAGAAGGATGTTGGGCAAATGAAAAGAAGCATCCACCTAAAAACATGAATATGCAAATAATAAGTTTTCTCATCTTACATCATTTTCTATTTCAACAATGGTATTGTATAGCAACTGCCCTACTTCTTTTTCAGACCGATAGAGAGTTTTTCCAATTCGCTACCTCCAACCGGAGTATAATCGTATGCTTCGGCATTGATATAGGCGGGACGGATATTGTACATCTTTCCCTGTATGGCTTGAGAAGTGGTAGTCATCATTCTACCGGAATTCCACAGATTGCAGTTTGCAATGCGCACTTTTTCCCAAGTCGCCTCATCCAGACGGACAGTTGCTCCGCCACGTCCGCTATTATCAAAATTGCAATTCTCCACTGTCAGTACTTGCGGGCCAATCAAGCGCATGACGCTTCCGCGTTCCTTGTTGCAACAGTCTACAAAGTTACAATGTCTGACAGTAATATAAGGACCTGCCGTACTTTCGTCACTTCCGCCACGATATATATTAATAGGCAAACCCAGCAAGCGGTAGAAAGAACAGTTTTCAATCAACATATCATCGGCGTTATAGCGCCCTATATCATCTTTTTCTGCTGCATAGTTGATTGCATCTCCAGACAAATCACGGAAGAAACAGTTGCGGATGGTCACACTTCCTGCAAAAGTAGCTTTTGTACCTTTGATGGCAAAGAATCCACCTTCTCCAAAATTCTGAAATTCGCAACCGTCCACTGTCAGCGTATAAGGCTGTATCATATCAAGGGCTGTAGAAATCCCTGCTTTGGCCAGTGCCTTTCCAGGCTCCAAAACTCCATCGAATGTAATATTCTCAATGACCAATTCGCCACCATCGGCGATAGTCACCATATTATCCGGCTTATCTCCGTTGAAACGGACAAGCGGTTTGTTGGCTGCATCGGCTGCGCGGATAGTCAACGGTTTATCAATAAGCATAGCACGTTGGATGGGATATGTGCCTTTTGCCAAAATAAGGATGCCACCCGGTTCTGCCGACTGAATGGCTTCGGGCAAGTCCATTCCCAGAGATACATTATATTCCTTATGAACATTCGCTGCAGAATGGAGCACGCGGTTCTCAAACCAAGAAGCGCCTTTATCCTTACGTATCGCAGCATCGTCAGGCAACCGGGGAGCTTTTACTTTTTCCGCAACAAATCCTGAAGCCGAGTAATTCTTAGCCAATTGCACTTTATTGTCCTTAAACCGAATGCCCGATACGTCGTCAACGGCTATATAAGGCGATTCAAGTTCTTTATTGATGATGACATTATCCGTAAACGACACGTTTTCAGGTGCAAGAGTACGTTCCATATCCTTGCCTGTACCAAATTCTATATTCGTGCAATCAACGAATGTATTGCGATACATCTTGACATCGACTACCTGACAGTATCTGTTAGGCAACGAATTGGGAACAGCGTCCATAACCCCCAAAGCGGAGAAAAAGCGAGCGCCTGCCAAGCCGACCAATACATTATCGTACACCTGATGTCCGGCATCAACAATGCGGATACCGCCTGTGTTACGACGTCCGTTACCGATAAACAGATTGTCATTCACCGTATTACGGACACCATGGCGCAGAGCTACCACACCTTCGCATTCCAACAATGTGTTGTTTCGGATAATGTTGTCACTGGACTTGATAGAGATTACTTCCACTTCACCGGAACAACGTTCGAACAGATTGTTTTCAATAATTGTATTTGAAGAACTGTAGGCTTGTTGGGAAGTTCCCACACGTATTGTCTCGGCCCCGTTCGAACCGTATACAGGTCTTTCTCCAAAGTAATTATGGTCAATCTGATGATGATTCTCCAGACAACGTTTGTCGTTGAGGATGACAATCAATGTCACCCCCAAATTCAGCTTTCCTGTCAACGAACAATGGTCTACTCTGTTGTGACGACCATAAAGCAATATATAGCTGTAAGCCTGATCCCGACGGGACGGATTGAATTTGTCTATCACACAATTCGTCAAGCGACAATGATTGGCCAATTCCTGTCCGTTACGGAATTCTATTACGGAACCTTTGGGCGCGTATCCGTCAGTGAAATGCAATCCGCTGACGGAAAGCCACTCACCCGCTATCCGCAAGGTAGAACCACCTTCAATCTTCACCTTTCCGGGGTTCAGGGCTTCTATGGTAACAGGAGCCTTCTCGGTTCCTTTACCTATCCACTTCAACTGCATGTCTTTGTACTGACCGTCCTTGATATAAATTTGATCACCCGGTTGTGCAGTTTTTAAACAGGAACCCACCTCGGGAAGCGTAACCTCATACCTCTTTGCAAAAGAACCCAACGGCAACCCCACCAATAAGGAAGCTATAATTACTTTATGTATATTTCGTTTCATCATCGATTATTGAACTTTTGAGTAATCGTAATCATGTTTTTGCCAATACATATCAAACTCAATGGAACTGGACGAAGGAGCTTTCGTGTTATTGTACATTTTAAAGTCAACCGTCTTTATATGCAATAGTCCAATGCGTTTTACATTATCGGCAACATTGGATGTAGAACCGGCTACATTATAATATAAGACAAGCAAGACTGCATCCACATTCGCTTTCTGCTCTTTTCCTACCTCAAATATGCCTGCTGCCCACACATCAGTATTCATTGACGTTTTCATGCTTGAAATACTGAACCCGCGGCAAGTCTTTGCATCAACATCTATCGGGAAAGTAGTTTCATCAATCTTATCCAACGTACCGTTCTTCACCTCATCTACCAATGCCTTATATTCAGACTTTGACGGATCCAAGTATAAGAAAGTCAACACCGGAGTTCCATAGCAGTTTCCGTTTGCTCCCGTAACCCTATAGTCGTTTGCCGAATTGTTCATTGTGTAGAAATTCTTCAACTGCCCACTGGAACCTGCCGGACTATTAATTTGCAATGTTCCGGCATTGACGCCTGAGAAGAAGAAATAAGGGTTCACCGAGTTGTATTCACTTTCCGAGACAGCAGGTTTATTATTTGCAGAACAAGTGGCTGCTTGATGTTTGAAAGATACCGGGTCTACCTTTTCCCTCCAATCCGCATTGGCATATACCAATCCTGTCTCCGGTGAGAAAAACGAAGATAGCTCTTCCACATCACGTCCCTGTGCATATACTTTCTTATTCTCCCAAAAATAAACGAAAGGAACTTGCACCACAAACGCATCCGTCAAAGTACGCACTTCGCGTCCGTCAAAATAAACAATCTTCAGTATCATCGTATTGTCTCCGTCCACATAGGTTTCTGACGAAGGTACGGCAAATTTCAATTCATTCTCATTCTGGAGAGTAACATTACATTCAATATCCCCTAATAATACCTTGTCAATCTTATTCAAGTAAGTACCATTCAGCACAATGATATCTCCAACCTGTGCTGCCTGGTAGGAAGAAGTTGCCACTGCCGGTTCATAACGAGCCACGATCATCTGCGGTGCAGATTCAAGCGGGGTTTCCACTTCCGACGTTCCATTGAAATACTTAAAAGTAACGGAAGCCTTATTACTTTCCACATAAGGAATCTTCACCAAAATTTCATTTTCACTTTGCGACAGGATATCGGCTTCGTTGCCGGTTGCATATCCTTCGGCTGTAAAGAGAACGGCACTAACCACATTCATGTGCGTTCCTGTAAGCAAGAGTCTATTGCCCATCTCCACTTCAGTCGGTATTCCTGCCTCGGAAATGGCAGGAGCGGGATATTCAATGGTAAAATCGGCTTCTGACACGCCATCCCCAACCGAATTACTCAATACGATCTTTCCTGTTTTGGCGTTGCTTGTCACTTTCAGCGACAAACGTCCGTTGGACACTTTCTGAAGGATAGTGACTTTCTCACCGCCAATTGTCGCACTGACCACATCGTCCAGATATTCACCGGTAACTACGATTTCACTTCCCACACTTCCGCTCTCCGGCGAGAAAGAAAGAATCTGCGGCGCACTGACCGTTATTTCCTTCATGGATATAGAATCACACCCGGTCCATAAGATGATACATGCAAATAAAGATGCAAGACTCCATTTTCTATATTGTTTCATATTCGTATTCATTTTAAGAAATTAATAACCTGCATTCTGTGCTATATCCGGATTGATATTAACAACACTTACCGGAATCGGAAGAAATGTCTGCCAGTCCTCAATATCATTTACCGTATACGTATATCCTGAATAAAAAGTCTCGCTTTTGAAGTAGTTGTTCACTGTCCGGGCAGCGTCTCCCCAACGAAGCAGGTCAAACCAACGTTGGTTCTCGAAAGCAAGTTCCAGTCTTCTCTCATTGCGCACAGCTTCTCTGAAGTCGTATCGGTTGGAGAGGTCTGCCAATGTATAAGTAGAAACACCGGCACGTTCACAAATCATATTCAGATACTTCAGATTATCGGCAGACGGACCTGATATTTCATTGCTCAACTCCGCATATAACAGCGCCACATCTCCCACACGAATAATCGGCCAGTCACTCTCACCGTCATACTGTGTAGAAACTTCAGTTGTATACTTTCTGCAATAACGGCAGTTGCCGGTAGTCACCCATTCCTGGGTGGTAGAATTGAAATATTTCTGCGCGATATTTACATCAAGACGCTTATCGGTTGCCCCTCTCGCTCCATATGCGGCGATAATATTATCACTCGGCGTGTTGTAGCCAAGAGATGCACCTATAATCACATTTGCACCATTATTGATCGGAGCAAACATATTGCCAAACGGTGACCCCAGTCCCACGTTACCCGAAAGGTAGCGAACTGCAAAAATGATTTCTTTGTTCATCTCATTCGATGTATCGAATATCTTATCATATGCCCCCAAATCAGCCCCCGACTGCGGATTGCCTACCGCAGCACTCTCAAGAACTTCCTTGCATAACTGTGCCGCACGAGCATACTTGGCGTCTCCTGATTTATAATGAGTGGCATATACCTTCGCCAACAAAGCCTTAGCCGCATTTCTGTCCGCACGCCCCAGATCGGTATCCGCCATCTTTTCCGGCAACAGTTCATTATCAAGAATCTTCTCCAAATCACCTTCAATCAGCGCATATACCTCTTCTACTGTAGACCGCTGCATATTACGGGCTACGTCCGACGGAACCTTAGACGTAACGATAAAGACCGGTCCCCATAAGCGGACAAGATTAAAATACTCCAAGGAACGAAGAAACAAAACCTCTCCCTCATACTGATTCCGCACCGTTTCATCCTCTATTATATCAAGATATGAAATTACATTATTGACACGTGCAATCGTAGCGTAACAAGAGTTCCAATAGTTTTCCACCCACTGGTGTTCTGCAACAATAGTGCCCTGATCCAATTGTTCCACCAGTTTCGTGGTGCTGGCAGAAGAGCCTGTGGCATACATACGCCCGTTGTCCGAACGCAACTCTGTCAACGCCCACTCATAATACATCACATTGTGAAGAGAATTGTAACAGCCCAGCACCAGATTATTCACCGAAGAAGCATCCTTCACGTACTCATCCGCAGCAACTTCCGAATAGGGATACTTGTCCAAATCACAAGACGCAAACAGTAACGTCACTAACAGTAATCCTATATAATTTACTTTTTTCATCGTTCACCTTCCATTAAAAGTTAATATCAAAACCTGCGGAGATAGTGGTAGTCAATGGGAATCCACCGCGCTGATACCCCGAGATCATAGCACTTGAATACTGGGAAGAAGTCATACGCGACTCAGGATTGATGCCTTTATATCCACTTCCCCAAATGTAGAGCAGGTTGCTGCCTGACACGTAGAAACGTACACCGGACAACTTCATCTTACGAGCAGCCGCACTTGGCAGCGTATATCCCAACGTGAAGTTTCTCAAACATGCATAAGAAGCATTCTGCAACGGATAATCAGTCAGACAGATGTCATAACCCAGTTTCTGATAAGGCACTTTTCCATTACCAGGGTTCTCTGCACTGACCCAACGGTTCTTCGTGTAGTTCTTGTTCCATTTCAAGGTTTCATTGTAATAAACGTCACCATTGTAAACATCGATTCCCTGCACTCCCTGAATCAGGAACGAGATGTCGAAGTTCTTGATTTGGAACGTATTTGTGATACCCCATGTAAAGTCGGGATACGGACTGCCCAGAGGAACGCGGTCTTCAGGAGTCAAAGAGCCGTCGCCATTCGTGTCTACAATACGCAATCCACCCGGCACATCGTTCGAGAAGTGAGGATTCGCATTGATCTCTTCCATGCTGTTCCATACACCGTTTGTCTTGTATCCATAGAACTGAATCAACGGTGAACCCACTTTCGCTATGTAACATTCACTTCTTTCTCCTTGGTTGATAACCTGTTGTTCACCGCCCAGTTCCAAGAGTTTGTTGCGCGACAAGGAGAAATTTATATTCGTATCCCATGAAAACTTACGATTCTTGAAGTTGTGTGTATCCAGCTGTATTTCCACACCAGAATTGCGAACCTTTCCAATGTTGTTCCAATAATAGCTGTAGCCGGTGAACGACTGCGTAGGCTGTTCGAACAACAGAGCACGGGTCACTGAATAATAAGCATCTATCGCAAGATTAATCCGGTTCTTCAGGAATCCCAAGTCCAAACCGTAGTTGAACTCATCCGTTTTTTCCCACGTGATATGAGGATTGGCAAGCGAAGAAGAAATATTGGCCGAACCGTTCACCAACTGCCCGTTTCCTGTGCCAGTCACATAATTCGCACTGTTCAATACTTCGAGGGCGGCATCATAACTGATGCGGTTGTTGCCCGTCACACCGTAAGAAGCACGAAGTTTTAAGTTAGAAATAGCCTTGATATTCTTCATGAATTTCTCCTCGTTCACACGCCAACCCAATGACGCAGACGGGAACCATGCGTTGCGGTTTCCTTTCGAGAACAAGGAAGAACGGTCCAAACGCAAAGAAGCAGACAATAAATAACGACCTAAATAGCTATAATTGATACGCCCCAAATAAGACTCAAGTACCACATCCGGATAACGGAATGTTCCAGTTCCATCCGTATTGCCATTGCCTTTGCTCGCCAATGAATAAACAGTCGCCGCATTCAACGTATGAATATCATCGGTGGCAAATCCGGTAGCAGTCATAGCTACACGCTGGTTACGCGTGCTTTCTATCGTATAACCCAATAAAGCATCAATACTATGTGACTTATTCTGTCCAAAATCCAGATGATAGCTCAATGTATTCTCACTCAATAAGTCTACATAAAGCGTACTGAAATAAGTCGCCTTACTCTCTTCCTTATCTTTCGTGGCGTTTCTATTGCCATAATAATAGGAAGGACTGAAACGTACATTCAAACCATTGGAAGTCTTGAATTGCAAACCTTTACAAATATCAACCGTCAGATACATGCTTGCCAATCCCTGCATGGACTCGCTCCAACGTGTGGTATTAGCCATCACACTTCTCGGGTTGTTATTGGCAGAAGTGAACGGAGAGGATTTCTCCAAAGTAGGATTTCCGTCCGCATCCGGTGTTCCTGTCGGAGTCATGATGTTATTGAAATGGCTGCCTCTCGCAAAACCGGAATAGCCTGTCAATTCAGTACTCCAGTCATTGTGATAAACCGGAAGGAAAGAAGGAGTACGGTAGAAATCTATAAAATTATTCTTCGGACGTTCTGTTTTCGTGTAAGTTCCGGATACGTTCACCCCGACACTGACAATGTTTGAAAGTTTGGCATCCAGCTTCGTACGGAAATTCAACTTATCCAATAAGTTCTGGAGCATCACACCTTGGTCTTTGGTATAAGCGGCAGATACGAAATACTTCGTCTCCTTACGCCCACCGGAAATACTCATTTGCACATTTGTAATACCAGCCAAATCACGCAATCCCTCTTTCTGCCAATCGGTAGTGCCCATCTGACTCTCCAGATAAGCAGCCCCACGTGCATTTGCCGGAACTGACGGACCACCCATTTCAGCCTCCTTGGTCAGCAAGTCCAGCCATTCGGAAGAAGTCATCAAGTCGTGCAACTTATAGGCATATTTGAATCCCTGATAGAATTTGAACGAATATTTCGGCTTATCGGGAGTACCGCTTTTCGTGGTCACCATAATAACGCCATTGGCAGCGCGCGAACCGTAGATAGCAGCAGAAGCCGCATCCTTCAAGATTTCAATAGATTTCACGTCCGCCGCATTGATGGACGAAAGCCCACCCGATACCGGGAAACCGTCAATGATAACCAATGGCTCGCTTTCGGCAGAAATAGACCCTGTTCCGCGTACACGGATAGAGGGAGTCACTCCCACTTCCGATGTCTCGTTAGAAACCGTTAGTCCGCTCATTGAACCCTGCAAGGCAGTAGTGACATCACTCACCGGAGCATTAATCAGCTTCTCACCTTCCAATTTTGAAATCGAACCTGTTAAATGAGATTTGGCCTGCGTACCGTAACCTATCACCACGACGTCGTCCAACATCTTTGAGTCTTCTTCCAACGTCACATTCACGACCGTACGTTTGCCCACAGCTTCCGCCTTGTCAACGTAACCGATATACGAGTAAACCAAAATTGTTTTTGAATTAGGGACTTTAATGGAGTATCTACCCTCAGCATCTGTCACAGTACCCGTAGGCACGGCAGCATCTTTCACCGTTACTGAAGCTCCAATCAATGGCCCCTGTTCATCTATCACTTTACCAGTAACTACATGCTGGGAGTAAACGTTTAATGTTCCTATCAACAACGAGAACATCAATACGATTTTTCTTAAAATACAGGAGTTGTTCATAGATTAGTGTTTTAATTTTCATGACAAACGTAGTGATTAAAATTGGTAAACCAAAATTTTGGTCTACCAATTAATATTTATTAACACAAGCGAGTAATTCTCTTATAAATAGCACATTACGTGTACCTATTTATAAAAGAGAGAAAGAATATTTTTACTATAAAGCTTTACTTTGAAAGATAATATTCGTACTTTTACAGCCGAAACCGAAAAGGACATCTTTTTTAAATATTTATATCTTATGAAAGACGAAATCAATTCGCAGCCTGTTAAGCATGTAATTGAACACATAAAAAGACAAATATCAGAACGGCAAATCTTACCTGGAGAGCGGCTGCCTTCTGAACGTAAGTTATCCGAACTTTTAAAAGTCAGTCGGTCTCATGTCCGTGAGGCATTACAGAAACTGGAATTATACGGTATTGTAAAAACATATCCCCAAAGCGGAACGGTAGTATCCGAATTTTCCAAAGACCAGTTGGACACAATGATTACCGATGCCTTGAAAATCAGCAGATATGATTTTTCAAGCTTGGTTTATGTACGCGTACTATTGGAGATAGAGGTATGCAAACTATGTGCAATGAACCGTACAGAAGAGGATTTGAAAAATATTGAAAACACTCTTGCCGAATTGGAAGAAAAGTTTGACACAGACCTTCGTGTCGAAAAAGATTTTGCCTTTCACCAAGCCATTGCGCAAGGCGGACATAATCCGGTCATCAGTTCACTCTTACTCATTATTACCCCCGATATTTTAAAATATTATCAAAAATACAAGGTTTGTGCCGTGCCGCAAAAAACGGTACATGCGGAGCATAGAGAAATGTTACAGAAGATAAAAGATAGAGACAAAGATGGAATGAAAGAGCTGGTGCTCCGCCACTTGTCCAATCTGATTGATTTTGCCAAAATGTCTGCGAAAGGAGATATCCCGGAATTCGAATACGGACATATCTAAGATATATACAAAGAATATATTTAGCTATTTGTATGCAAGAAACTATTCGGTCTCTTGCATACGACTATTGTCATTTATGCATAAAACTAATCGTCTGACTATAGTTACTTTTTCGTCTGACTATAGTCAGACGAAAGAACAACTGTAGTCAGACGCAAGTTCAACTATAGTCAGACGAATAAATTTATGCGACTGAAAAGTTAGTCACGTGTATGGAAAAGATTAAATAATAGCGACCGAATAATTAATCCTATTTGGATGAGACAGGCAAGTTCTTCTTTATATAATCTACCATTAGCAAGCATCCCGGTGCACACATACTGCCATGATCAAATCCTTGAAGCTCATGCAGAAACACCTTGTCGTTGCCCAAACTGCGAAGCACGGCAAACAGATGGGCATTTTCTTCATAACGGGCAGCCAATTCTTGGTTCCTATCTCCCGTTATAAGGTATATAGGCGGGGTTCCTTTACGCGCATTATTCAACGGAGCATACCGGTCAATAACCGGTATGCCGTCAGTTAGCTTCCGTTCTTTCCGAATGGTGAAATGAGTTACCGTCTGTCCGCTAAGCGGAAACCAGGCCAGCACCTTATCCGCATCTACCTGATGTTTCTGTAAATAGCTCTTATCCAATGCCAACATCAAAGATAAATAGCCACCCGCAGAATGGCCGGACACCATGATTTTGTCCGGATCTCCTCCATACTGCCGGATGTGCCTGAAAACCCAAGCCACAGCCTCAGCAGCATCTTCGATATAGGCTGGATTGGTAGCCCGCGGACTCAGCCTGTAATTGACCGCCACAACAGCAAATCCTTTCTCCATCAACTCACGGGGAATATGCTTATTACCTCCTGTCAATCCGCCACCATGAAACCACACCACCGTTGAAAAGTCTTTGGTGCCCTCAGGGTAATAAATATCCAGTTTACAACGCTCCATCCGATAGGAATCTGTCTCATCATTATTCAAAAGGTATGGAATATTTGTTTGGGTCTGATAAACAGTCTGGGCAGACAACGCCATGACGCATCCCAGTAATAGAAAAAGGATCCGAAATCTCATATATACAATTCAAATTTTATCGCATTGACAAAGTGATGTACACTTCTGTATGCACAATCTTTCAAATTATTTTATTCCGCCAGCTATTGCGTATTATTATCTCATAAAGAAAGAAGACATAACATAAGCATAAGCATCATTCAACTCAGCCAAAGAGGACTTCTTTTTTATAGCAATGCCACATTTCTTGCAGAAATCATTAAGCAGGCTTTTGGTAAGTCCGTCGGCAACGAGAATCATAGCAGGACAGGCATCATCGGAAGAGAAAATGTTGGCCAAATCATTCAGCAAAGTGTCCGGTTTCTTTTCATTGCCATCCGTTAAAAATAGCGGAGGCAGCAACGCCCCACTCTCTTCATCCAAACACAACATCAATCCTAAGAAGCAAGGAGCCTCATCAGAGTTCGCATCGAAGACAGGAGGAACATGTACAAAGCGACATTGAAATGTACCTGTTTTTCTCAGAGACTTCAGTTTATGCGCCAAAATATCATTGTTAAAACTCGGCTTAGGATATACATCCGGACATAAAGCCGGCAATTTTGTCGTACTCCATTGGTAGGTCCCATCAGCCTGCGGAATAAGATAAGGCACCACCTTTCCTCCTTTCTCTGTCGGATATGTACTATACAGTTCAAAGCCCAATTCTTCACGACTGTGAGTTTTCAGCATTTCAGCTACATGAGCCGAGGCCTCAAGAGCCTCCGTGATGGCCTGTGCATCCTCTTCTTTCGTGATGCTCCATGGCATCTTATAAGGGCTATAACGGGCAAAATCGGGCCAGCCCTTAGGACGACGTACTTTCACTCCATGTGACGCGACATAAGCTTTGATGATTTTTTTGCTCTGAGGCGTCATATCATTCGCATTTACAAAATCACAATTGATACAATCAAAAGATATTGAGGCTTCATGCATCTCGACAACCTCCTTATTTGCCATCGAAATAGTTTTCAGATAAGTAGAAAATCCTAAATCTCCGATATATAAACCAAGTGCAAAATGCTCACCGGCATTTCCCATGACAGAACAATAACCTATCTCACCTGTAGAAAGGCTGACAGCAAAAAGATCAGAATCCTCAAGTGTCTTCCATAATTCTATTTCCCTATAGCGAAAAGCCGCCGAAAGCATTGAATCGTTTAATACCATAATACTTGTCTATTTTTTGTCCAAAGGTCTGTATTTCTCCCAAAAGATACAAATAATCAAACAGATTTATGGATGAAAAATTTCAATAGTTAGAAAGATGCATATGAGACTCTAAACTTTATACAGGCGGGTGTGCCAAAGATTTGGCACACCCGCGCTATTGAATTATAACCGGACATTCAGAACCGAACGTCCTTCCACAGCTATTTCTTTCGACACATACCCCTCCTTGGAGAAAATCAATATATCATCAGAAGCGACCTGTTGCAACAGATATTCTCCTTTCTTATCGGTCACTGCCAATTCTTTCTTGTCTCCTTTCGAATAGATACGGACTCCTTCTATCGGAGTAGCTTGTACATCTCTAACTACCCCACGCACTACAATCTTTTTACCTGTTCCGATTTTATTAATATGATTTTGTTTTATGCTTGATGTGGGCAGTGTAGAGACAGACAGGTTTCCTACACTTATCACTTGCTTCTGCAATATGCAATCAGAAGCATTTCCAACCTGAATCTCAAATTCCCCGGATTCAAGGAAAGGATTTCCATCCTTATCAATCAGGCATAATTCAGAAACCGGAACTCGCAGCGTCACCTCTTTTTGTTCTCCCGGTTTCAGTTCCGGTTTGGCAAATGCCTTCAACTGTTTCACCGGAGTCACGACAGAACTCACCAAGTCACGGACATACAGTTGCACCACTTCCTTTCCTGTTCTTTGTCCGGTGTTACGGACTTGCACTTTCACCTCTATTGTATCTCCGGAAGCATATACGTTCTTATTACACTCCATTTTATCAAAAGAGAAAGTAGTATAACTCAACCCGTGTCCAAAAGTCCACAACGGTTCAGGAGATGAGAAAACATAGTCACGGCCGGATTGTTCATAACTGCCGGGACGTTTATAGAATCCCTTATCAGAAGGCAAATGATTATAATACACAGGCAAGTGTCCTACACTTTGAGGGAAAGAGTAAGTGAGGTGCCCCGATGGATTCACCTTTCCGAAAAGGACATCGGCAATAGCATGCCCCTCTTGCTCACCGCCATACCACTGTGCCACAATCGCAGGAATATGCTCTTTCTCCCAAGGAATGGCAAACGGCTTGCCACTCACCAATACCAGTATCACCGGTTTGCCGGTAGCATAGACCGCCCGAATCAAATCACCTTGTGCGCCGGTCAGACTTAAATCGCTTAAATCAAATCCTTCTCCACAGTTTGTGCGAGTATAGTCACGAGCCAATGAGGCACTGGAACTTCCGCAGAAAATCACAGCTACATCACTTTTCAATGCTGCCTCCACCGCTTCACCGATGCCTGTTGTGTCACGAGACATCATGCTGCAACCTACAGCATAATTTATTCTGACTTTCTCTCCCGCCAGTGCCTTGATTCCTTGCAATGGAGTAATCCCATCCTTATTATCCCGGCTCCATGTATAATCACCGAACTGTACCTGATCTGCATTAGGACCTATAACCGCAATAGAAGTCAATTTATTCATATCCAAAGGCAACAGATTGTCTTCATTCTTCAACAGTACGATAGATTCTTCCGCTATCTGACGAGAAAGTTCCACGCTGCGGGGAGAATGCATTTCACCGGAAGTCGCATGCTTATCTCCGTATGGGTCTTCAAAAAGTCCGCATTCGAATTTAGCAGTCAGTACCCGGTGAACAGCTGTATCTATATAAGACTCATCCAATTTTCCTTCTCTTACCAATCGGGATAATTCAGGATAACACTCACTGGAAGCCTCTACGTCAAGGCCCGCAGTCAGTGCCTGTGTTGCAGCCTCCGCCTTATTAGCTGCCGTATGATGAAAAGTCTCCAGCATTTCGATAGCACCCCAATCCGAATAAACATATCCTTTAAATCCCCAACGGTCTCTTAATATATCAGTTAATAAATACCGGGAAGCGGAATTCGGTATCCGGTTCCAAGAATTATAAGTAGACATAACTGCATAAACAGGTAAATGCCGTAACACCATCTCAAAAGGTTTCAAATAAACAGCATGCAAATCATATAAACCACAGTCCACAGAAGCCAAGTTTAACCCTCCCAACGGATTCCCGTGTGGACCATAATGTTTCAGCATAGGAGAAATTCCATTATCAAGATATCCTTTTACCTCCGACTGCGCAAAGATACCACAGAGAAACGGATCCTCCCCATAAGATTCCTCTACTCTCCCCCAACGCAAATCACGTACAACATCAATGCACGGAGCTAATACCTGCCTCATTCCCTGCGCATGCAAATCATCGGCAGTCATACAAGCCCTCCGATAAGCAAGATCAGGATTAAACGTGCTGCCGAGAGCTATATTTTGTGGAAAAATGGTAGAACCTTCATGTGCAGAACCATGCAAAGATTCGGCTACAGTAAAAGCCGGAATACCGAGCCTGGTACGGGTAAGCATATATTCCTGTATTTCCCGCATACTACTCCGACAATTCTCACCCGTCAACGGAAAACCTTCTACAAATCCATATCCTGTTTCTCCAACAACAGCGGTTAGCTTTTCTTTGTCCAACGTTTGTTCATTAAAGATGTCCCACGAATGTAAATGACGTATCTGTGCGATTTTCTCTTCCAACGTCATGCGCTTCATCAAATCATCCACCCGTTGTGAAACAGGCAACCCGGCTTGCTGATAAGGAAACGGCTGTGCATTAACAACTGTTGCCAATAAAGTCAGAAAAACTCCTGACAAAAACCTCTTTTTATTCAATGAGGTTGCTATGATCCTCTTTCTCATCGTATATCTATACATCATTCCTATTATTATCTAAATTCTACAGATATTCCGTACATTTTATCAATGTACCTGCAACTGAACTATTATATTGGCTTTAAAGTTATATAACAGGGACGAAATAGTTCAGTTGCAGTAATCTCTTCTCCCTGAATTCTGATATCAAATTCACCGGCAGGTAATGTCACTATACCTACCGTTTCCGTTATGCAATTACCATTACTCACTTTCTTTACCAGCTTTTTGCCCGCTAAAGTAATCGAATACACTCCGGCAGCTCCGCTGCTTGCCTTGCGAATCTCCTTTCCGGCATCACCCTCCACTAGTTCATCCTCATATTTGGGTGCAGGAGCTACATAAGTAATACTCACTTCAAAAGTCATTGACTTATCCAAACGAACTGGCCAAACAACCGCATCCTCCTGTCTCTTCATATTCTGCACGCATGTAGACTCCACTTCCTCACCACCATAGCGGGCACCACCCTCCAAACGAGCATCAAATGCACGTAACTTATCCACTTGCTGTGTATACGAAATACGACGACGAGTATCTGCTTTCAACTCTCCTTCACATTCGAGAACGACCACTGCATCAACCGTATCAGGACAAAGGGCCGGTACATCAATCATTACATCTTTTCCCATTCGTACCACTTTCAATGTTCGCTGCGGATTACCCTGCAAATAAGCACCCTTTACCTCCGTCAACAAACCACCTACACACAGCTTCCCATCACGAGGCCAATCGAAGACATGCAAAAACAACTTATTCTCCTTACAGGTAGATTCTCCCCAAGACTGTACCGCTAACGGAGTAGCCTTCGTTCCACGGATAGAAGCTTCTCCGTTCACTTTCCACCAAGCAGCTATCTGTTTCAGAATATCCAAATCCGGAGCACTGAACTTTCCGGTTCCCATCGGACCAATATTCATCAGAATATTTCCTCCGCGTGCTGCCGCCTTCGCCATCAAACGAACAAAGAAAGAAGCCGGTTTGTACTCCTGATCGTTTTCATTGTAGGCGTAAGAATTGTTCGTAGTCGGAATACCTTCCCAGTAACTATCTCCATAATGGCTGAACTCGTAAGGACAATCCGCAGTGTTGTAATAGTCATACCTGTCGAATCCGGAAATGGCACGACCATTAATAATGATATCAGGAGATGCCTCACGCGTCGCTTCTACTATACGAATACACTCTTCTTGTGGTAATTTATGAGGTGTATCAAACCACATAATATCAGGATCATACATTGCAATCAATTCACGAATTTGCGGAATAGCCTTCTCATCTACATATTTTCGGGCAACAGGCAGATAATCTTTTCTCGTCTCCCACCAGTCGCGGCCACCTAGCAACTTGTCACCTCCGGGATTGTCATAATCCCAGTCATTACCTACACCCTCTTTCTCACCCCAATCAAATGCATGTGAATAATAGAAACCAAATTTAATTCCTGCCTTACGGCAAGCATCCCGCAAGTCTTTCATCGGATCACGTCCGAAAGGCGTTGCCTTCACAATATTATAATCACTCACTTTCGAATCGTACATTGCGAAACCGTCATGATGCTTCGACGTAATGATAAAATATCCCATCCCTGTTTCTTTGGCAATACGTACCCATTCTTCCGCGTCAAATTCTTGGGGATTGAACGTACCTGCTACCTTTTCTTTATAAACCTCTACCGGGATACGAGCCATTCGTTGAATATGTTCACCATACCCGCCATACTTCTTTCCATTCCACGAACACCCCAAAGATGAATAAACTCCCCAATGAATAAACATACCGAAACGCGCCTGCTCGAACCATTGCATACGGCTATCCAGTTCTTTCTTATCAGGAATCAGACTGTTCAATGCAGAAGCACGGCGTTTTTCCACCGCAGGTGAAAAACGTTGCGTCACACATTTACCACATTCTTTCCCTGATGGCAAAGTAATGTCAATAGCCACATCGCCAATCTCTACTTTTACCTGTTTCAAATGAACATTCATAGTCGGGTCTGTCACCGAAACGGAGTATTCTTCTCCAATACGTTCAATAAGCAAAACACAAGGTACAGACGTTTTCACAGATAAACCACCCCATTGAACAGTTTCACCGGCTCTATAAAACACCGCTTCCAACACTTTCTCGTCAGCCGACTGCACTGCTTGTACCAATGTGTCATTCCGAAGAATATCAAATGGATTCTCCTGTGGAGGAAACCCCTCACCTGCATATACGACATACCCATATACGTCATTCTCAACATTCCGTCCGTGATCAATCCAGACTCGCAGCAAATCTGCCTGTATAGGCAAATTCTTTTTCCCCTTATTCACTAAATTCATCTTTACCCATTCATTAGGCTTGGACTCACAAAGAAAAAAGGCTTTCGGACTAAATTCAGACAACGGGCCATAAGCAAATCCTCCTTCCTGTAATACCCAAAGCGGCTTTCCCTTCTCTATCAACGAATGGATGCCGGAAGAAGGTTGCCATCTCTTTTTCCCATCATAGAGCGTTACTTTCCCCTGATGGGCAGTCTGTTCGATAGAAGTACGTATATTTCCTTCTTGTTCCGGTTGCAAATTAGTAACACCCGCACCAAGAGCAAGCAGATAGTCACCCAACATAAAATAAGACTTATAAGCCCTTACACCGAAAGCCACCGGATTCTCCATTTTCACATCCTTTTCTTTAGAAGTAGCATCCATCTTCTCGAAAAGATAACCCGCTACCGCATTCCCGCCTCCATCAGTAGCCGCTCCTGCAAAATTGTACTTGCTGCAAAATCCTCTCCAATTGGTAATTGGTTTCAGCTGCCGTTCTCCTTCACGGGCAGTCACTCCAGGCATAGCAGTCAGATCCATCGCTCCGATAATCTTCCGGTACTCATCCCCTTTACGTTGAAAAAGAGTGAGTCCGTCGTTGGTATAAATATTAAACTCATCCGCAAAATTACCGGCACTCTCCAAACCATCACACCGACTGGATGCCATATTAACCATCATATAATAATCAGGAGTACGTTTTATCAAATCGTCATTGTTATAAAACCAGCGTGTACCGTTATAACGACCTGCCGGATACCCTTCCATACGGATATTATTTTGTCCCGCTTCTTTAATAAGCTGTTTCAGCTCCCGAAGTTCACTATCCGTAAACGAAGCAGGCCATCGCTCAACAGACGCTTTCAACATCTCATAATAAGGAATATGAGCCGGTTTTCCTTCGTAATACACCATAGAATAACGGTCCAGACAGGGAGGAATATACCCTTTATAATGATAGAAGGTACTGCCTCGATAGAAATTGAGCAATGCTTCCACATTCTCCCGTGTCAGGCTTTGCCCCCAAGGAGTATCCCGGAGTATCCATAGCAAGTCCTGTGCACTGGATGCCCCATGAATCGGATATCCCCAAACCAAACATTGCATACCATGTCCCCATCCGGCTCCGTCGGCAGTAAAACCTTCGTTCCAGAATGCCTCATTATAAGTAGTCTGCGACACATTGCTCAAACTCCGTTTTGCCACTTCAGCTACTACATCGACCATTGGAATAGAATCCATTAAAGCAGCAGTTTCCAGTAGCGGACGATAAGCCAATGCATTTCCACCTACCCACCATACATGATGACGAAAACGTTCCACCCTCACAATATCCCGGTCCATTTCATTATTACGCAATGGTTGTGTCCACGATTGCATAGCCAATGCTTTCAACATCCGGCAGGCCGATTTGCGCAGTGGTTTTGTATCATCCGGCAGATCCATTTGCCCGACCAAAGAGAAATAAATACCACAGGCTGCTTTCGGGATAGCAAAACAGGAAGCATGAAAACGGTCGTTCGGTTGACGACGAACTTCAATATCTCCATATCTCAAAATAGATTTCCAGAAACGTTCGGGAATATCATTCACATTCGTTTGCCGGTAATGATTAGCTATCACCCACAATCGTCTAAACGTGTCTGCCAAGTA
This sequence comes from uncultured Bacteroides sp., assembly GCA_934716785.1. Taxonomy (GTDB): domain Bacteria; phylum Bacteroidota; class Bacteroidia; order Bacteroidales; family Bacteroidaceae; genus Bacteroides. Next base: position 45,800 of record CAKUYM010000004.1, read on the forward strand.
AAAACCTATCTCCTGTTGGTCCTGAAAAGAAACGGATGATAGCCAGTTGTTGTCATGAATCTTTTTTTCATAAGCAGCCAAATCCGCAAACTGCCCTTCTTCACTAAGCTGTTTCAGATAGAGATCCCATTTCCCCATATCCTGGTTTATATCATAGGTATTTATATTCTGCGTGTAATAATCGCGCAAATTACGCATAGCCTTTACTTTGTCAGACGACTGCGCACATACAGTCAGACAAATAAATAACACCCAAAATACCAAACTATTTCTTTTTTTATCTTTCATATTGTATTGATTTAATTTCCAAACACAATGGTCTCTCCCGGTTTCATCACTTTCTCCGTAATCTCACTGGTAAAAGGATTATCAAGTCTCATCCGACCGCCTTTTTCCGAACTAACAGTAATAGAAGCCACTTCTCCATTGACATACGAAGCCGAAACCAGAAAAGCTCCCATCGCCCGCAGATTCCGGAAAGAAACATTTTTCCAGGAAGTAGGCAGAGCAGGAAATACCTTGATGATTCCCGTATGACTTTGAAGTAGCATCTCCTGTATCGCTGCAGCACAGGCAAAATTTCCCTCCAGCGTAAACGGACGATAAGTATATTGTGAATACCCATTATCGGTCTGATCCCCATTCAAATGGAAACTATTGGGCGAACAAAAAGCATTCATAAAAATATGCAAATTTCTCAAAGCCCCATTACCATCTGCTACACGGGCTTTCATATTCGCCAGCCACGCATAGGTATAACCTGTCCAATAATCCGGACCCAGATCTTCCACATTTTTGATAGAACGTAAAATAAGATTAGTCGCTTTAATTCCCTGACTGACATCAATAAGCCCAAAGGGATGAAACGACAACAAATGTGAGAAATGACGATGAGATTCATCCATTGACTTTCCGGGAGCTATCAGCAATCCGCTCTCATCTACTGCTTCATCCGGCCATTCATCCAACTGCCGGGCGTAATGAGCCGCTTCATCCATCAATCCCAATGCTTCCGCCATTTCTTTGGCAACCGTATAAGTAATACGGATATTAGCCAAGTCATAATTAGTAGTATTCATAAACCAGGCATCTATCCGGTTATCATTGATTTCGGGAGAGGAAGATAACGGTAACTTACGCTTACCCTGCTTGTCGTATATCGAAACATTTTCAAAGAAACGTACCACCTCTTTCACCCAAGGATAAGCCCGTTCTTTCAGGAATTGTGAGTCCATGCCATACTTCCATTGTTGGTAAAAATGATAAGACAGCCATCCGGCCGTAGTAGGTGAATGAGAGTACGGATTCCACCCACCGATAGGCTGACCTGTCAGAGTGGCAATACATGGCACATTCAATCCTTCTACCTGAAAAAACTGACGGGTAAACTGCTCCGAATTTTCTTTAATTCTCCACAGCCAATCTGTAAACACGGCAGACTCTTCCAAATGATTAGCTGTATATCCCGCCCAATAACTTAATTGTGTGTTCAGGTCACTGTGGAAATCTCCTCTCCATGGTGGAGTCTGTCCATTATCCGCTGTCCATATTGCTTGCAGACAGATAGGAGGTGCATTCTTGCGGGAAGCAGCAGCAAACTTATACATTTCCAGGTACCATTGTCTCTCCAAGAGTGTATCCGGCAAGCTGACAGAGGATTGTTTCCAATATTGTTCCCACCAGTTCTGATGAGAGGCCAATGCTTCATCAAAACTAATATTCAAATGATCTGCTCTACCGGTATCTCCCGAGTACCAAGTACCTTTAGAGGTCACATAATATCCACCTTCCAACACTCCGGTATGTGGTTGCTCCCATTGCAAACCAATTTCATAAGAAACATCTCCCCACGCTTGTTGCCGGTAAAGTAATCTTCCGGGAGCAGGAGAAGTAATGGCACCCGATTGATACCCTAATGCAGACAAGTCATTTACACCGGGCTGATGATCTGACTCGGTAACACGTCCCTGATAAAGTGGAGCTAATAATTCAGGAGAAAGAGTATCCCGCAGATTTACAAAACGGAAACGCCCCCCGTTTCCCTCCGCAGGAATAAAAAAACGAGCTTGCACACCATTCTCCCAAAGAATAGTACATACCGCAGTTGCCAAATCCAGCGCCACTTCCTTTACTTTACCCAATCTATGAATATCAAATTCCAAAGCTCCGGCAGGAATTTTAGTAGGAGCAGGATCATTGGCTGTCCGGTCATCAATCAATGCGTATACGGGCCGCATATCTTTTTTACGGATCACCTGGTCGCAGATAAACCGACAGGTATGGTCAGGAGATTTAAAT
>CAKUYM010000005.1 GCA_934716785.1 uncultured Bacteroides sp.
ATGATATTCTGGGAAAACAAATAGTCCAAGAACAGGTAGAATTCCTTCTTCGCAGCACCTCCTTCCTTGAATGCCGCAAAAGCCAAGGCACGTACTGTCTTCGCAATATCTCTCGCTTGCTGAAGAGTGATCTTATTATTCTTAAAAAGGGGGGCTCCGGTAACTGTTGTTTCATTTTCCCGTTCCAACTGATAGAGCTGCACCTGTGCCGATGCAGTTTCTACTTCTTTGGGATTAGCTTTCGGAGCAGTAAGTTTATACTTTTTCCGTAACTCTTTCAATTCTTTCTTCTTTACGGAAAGTTCCGTGTCCGACATGCCCTCTTGAATAGAAGAAGGGACAACAGAGGCCGCCATGCCATGAAAGGGCATTCCTATCGCCCCACACAGCAAAAACAAAGGAATCAGGTTTCTTAGCTTCATAATCTGATGAAATTATAATATCTGTTCAAACTTCATATATATTCTACTTCAATGCTTTCAGCCAATCGGGCACAAAGCCCAAACGCTTCTCCAACTGTGCTTCGTAGAGGGATTGAGGCTCAACCGGAGTACCATGACTCTCCTCCAGTTTCACTTGTTCCTGAACAAAGTCCAACGATTCGCCATGAAAACCGACAATCACCGGTGGAAGAAACTTCCAACCCTTAAAGCCAATCCGCCACCAGTCGAACACACCGGCAGGAGCCGAATTGCCGCTTGCCGTATGCGACCTCTCCGAATTCATATTCCAGATGGTGAGATCGTCCAAATGATTGGGAAGCTGGTTGTAATCACCTCCTTGCCGGAATTGCATGAATCCACCTTGGCATGCATCTATCAGAGTGGCACGCGGTTGGGTGGCATGTGACTCAAAGCAAGCATCCTTTCCCCAATGTACGCGCCATATAACAGCCCCCATACTCTGTTTGGAAACACCGCATGCGTGATATTGTCCCGCTCCCTCCTCACGAACATTCCTATCATCAATCAGCAAACCATCGGTGCGGTCGGTCACCTTGCCGATAAACACACGCGAAGAACCGGCAGAACGGATAGCCGCGTGTCCACGGTTTCCCTCTATAGTGATGTCATAAGCAGACACATTGGCACTATTTGTAATAGAGTTGGCTTCACTGACACTCGTAAAGGTGACACGCCGCATCCAGGAGTTTGTCAGACGAGCCATATTCACCGGCTTGTAGGCACCGTCATCCTCCCAAGTCCTATGATGCTTAAAGTCGTCTACGGCATGCCCCACAAAGGCAAGGTCTTCAACTCCGACCTCTTCATAATGTGGATACTGGTGGATTTCCCACCCCCAACGGGCTTCAACCTTGTGCATGATAGGCTCCTTGAAAGTGATGCGGTTACCGCTTTTAGCAACGATCTGATGAAAATCCTGCACCTGTACGCCCGCCTCTATAATATTCGTCATAGTCGTTTCCACTGTATAAGGAGCCAACTCCTCACTGACCAATTCCGTATCGTTGTTCTTCAGATACAGACATACCCAGTCGCCTATATTCAGTCCGGCAGCATTATCCACCTCTACTGTATGGCTGCCCTTGGCGGCATCGGAAGTCACCGCACACAGTCTCTTCAATCCGGAGTTATGCTTAATATCCAACAAACACGGAGACGAATACATCACTTCCGTACTTCCCGGCAGATTAGGCGTTGCCATTATCAACTTGGTCTTATCCGGTCCGTCGCCTTTAATAACAAAATGCCCGCCGGTAATAGGAATACTGTAACTCGTATTATTTCCTTTGCTATCCGTTGCATACGTCTTTCCCGCTTCCGGTTCTCTTACGCCATTATCATCATCACTATGCAGCACATATTCTCCCTTCGGGAAATATATGACAATGCGGGCATTCGGATTATTACCGTTCTTCCCATCCTTACGAGTCATATTCTTATCCTGCAGGATATCAATCAACGCTTCCCTTGCCGTCATCCCTTTCGCTTCCATACGTTCTTTCACATTCATAACCTCGTAGCCCAATGAGAAGCCATCCGGAGGAGCCACTTCCCCATGTTTGTATCCGGCATAAGAGAAATCAAGCAACACGTTATCATCGCTATTCATCAGGAATTTCTTCCATGCCTGCGCCGTGCCGTTATTGCGTGTATCCAGTTTGAGAACTCTTTCCCCTGTGCGTGATTCCAAGGTTAGCGTGTTTGTCTCCGCATCCAGTATGACAGACCGATAGAGTGAGAAATCAGCGGCCGTTTTTCCGTTCAATGCCGAAACCGGAGTATTGCTGATACGCTTCCATTGGTGACCGTTATAAGAAACCTGCCAGCAATTGTCTTCACCCAATGCTATTTGGGGAGTCAGGATACCCTTTCCTGTTTTTATCATAGCAGGAGCCGGATTACCTTGCAGATCTGTCAAAGTATGGGTAGAACCTTCCAATTGATAGTTCCAATATCCTTCTTCATCGATGCCGAGAAGAGGAATGTCTTTGTCTTCGGAAGCGCAGGCATAAACATCAGCAATCTGCTGATTGCTCAGTTGCAGTTTGTAGTTACCGCTTTCGTCCGAGGTAAAGTCTATAATCTCAGCCTTCCCATCCATCAGGGCTTGATATGCTGAAATGTTAGTGTTGTATTGTGTGATAAGTTCCGGCAATTGTTCCGGTTGTTCGATAGGAAGTTGGCCGTTGGCTCCTTCATCATCCGAACAGGAAACGACAGCCATGGTAAACAAGCAGATAATTGTTGTGTATAATTGCTTCATGTATTCCAAATTTAGGTGTTTTTCCAAGAGAAAATCTGTCGGTCTCGAACGGAGGCCGACAGATTCTTTTTATTCTTTACGGCGGTTACAACAATCACTCAATTGTTGCACCCAAGCCTTGATATTCCGGTTTCAAAGTATATTTACCCTCTGTATCGGAAAGGGTACCTTCTACAAACGGACTTTCAGTCGATACAGTAATATCATTGCCTGTAAAACCTGTTCCCGGAGTTCTGAAGTATCTCCAAGTCAACTGTGTATTATCAAGCCCAGCAAAGACCTTGTTTGTTACATAATCTGCATTGCTTTTAGCAACTGCGGTCGCCATTAGCGTTGCAAGCCCGCCTGTAGTGCCGGAAAGCATATTATCCGTATCATACCAAAATAAATTATTCTTTATGCTCCAACTTTCCTTCACTGTTGTTTTCACAAAACCGGAAGAAGTGCCATGATTACTCAAAAGATTAAGAAACGTATTATTCTCTATTGTAACCTGTTCTATATCCGATGCATTATTCCCTTTTACAAACAGAGCAAGTAAAGTCGATGCATCCGAAGTAGCACAATGGAATATATTATTGCGTATTAATATATTGGCAAATGTACCGGCATTATAATTCAAGAAATTAATCACTTTAGTTTTTGTAGGTGGCAGAGGCACTGAGATATAACATGACTCTATCCGCAAATTTGAAATGCCTGATGCCGCTTTACTAAAATACGAGAACATTTTGTCACTCATCAGTTCTATTTTACAATGCTCAAAATAGAACCGCTTTATTATGTTGTCTGACAAATTGAACCAGTAAGCATTTGATAGAGCTTCCGGAGATATGGATATTCCCATGCACAGGAAACCGACTCCTTCAGCCGCACTCCCTAAAGAGATGCCATTAGCAATAACTTTTGATGAATAATTATTGTTTTTCTTCTCTGATATCAGCACCAAATCAGATACTGCCCCTGCACTCTTGCTGACTGTAGCACCGTCAGCGATAAAGTAAACACCTGTTGAGGGAACCGCTGCACCATTAGACAAAAGTTCGGCATCCGGATAATCATATTTGTTGATTACCACATCGCCAATCTTAATATCAAACCCTGCCTGATATTCTGCCCAATAGCTATCGGAGGTTGTTTTGGCTTTTATCTGATCGGCTGCCGTGTTCACTCCATGAATCACTTCCACCGTAACAGTACATTCACTCGGAGTGGCAGGCGGAGTGACAGTAACGGTTACTTCTGTCGTACCTGCCGCATATTGTGACAATTTTGCTTTCCACTCGGCAGGAGCGCTCACCCTTACCAAATCACCCTCAGCCAGATTTACTTTTACCGTGAAAGATGTTTCTCCGCCACCGGCTACCATCCAAAGACCATCAGTAACACCCTCCGGAACATTTATTGAACACTCCAGTCCTTTTACAATAGGAATAAGATACTTTTGGCCGCCAAAGGTTACTTCAAAATTGTCTCCATTCACAGTGACATTGCTTATAGGATTCGAATCGGTGTTCGTCCCCTCAGCCAGACCATTAGCCAATACTGCCCACGTCGAGCCGTTGTCATAGCTTACATACCAGTATTTCTTATTCCCGTCTGCCGGATTGGCTTCAATCTTAAACTGCGGAGTGATGGAAGAATCTTCGCCATCCTTAGCTTCCGCACGCCAACCGGTATCCGTGCCGCCAATCACCCAGTTGCCATTATTACCAATCTCAATTGACGGATAATTGCCTCCGATTACTCCGGGAGTCAGAGTTAAAGTTTCGCCATTACTCAAAGTCAATGTATAAGTATCGCCATTGACGGAGTAATCAGTTATAGTCTTATTTCCATCGAGCATCACACGGATGATATTCATTTCATCGTTCAACCGCTGTACTTGTGTCTCAACATTGGTCACACGATCCTTTAAAGCATCGATATCCTTTTCCAAATCGTCCGTATTACATGCCGTGAAGGTCAATGCAAACAAACTGAATAATATGAATGATTTATAGTATTTCATAATTTCTTCGCTTATTATTGGTTCAACACATTACTGAACAGTCACCTTTAACGCTCTAACCAACCGGTAACCTGTTTCCGAGAAAATCTGGAAATAAACAGTATATTCTCCGGCATCCACTCCTTTGGCTCCAATCGTCAAGTTATTGTCAACAGCATCCGTCAAGGAAACCTGCAAAGGCGTAGGGTCAATAACGACCTTGGCTACGGCTGTTTGGGTAGCAGTCAATGTAACTGTCTCGTCTTTAGCTACGGTTGCGTTTGCAGTAGAGAATGTCATGTCCAAGCCACCCAGCAAAAGAATATCTACCGGGCTCGAACCTTCATCTCCGAACGTAAAGGACATCTTATTCCCCTCTACCGTTACACCGGCAAATATACTACTCGGGATTTTGGTTATGTCGGCAATATTATAACGTCCTTCTATGCGTTGTGCATCTCCATCACCAACCGCATAACACCAATAACCTTCAGAGTCAATGGATATAGTCGGCGTCTTGCCGTCCTTACCATCTTCGGGGACAGCCGGACAAGGATTTCCATCTCCATCCTTCAGTTCCTTGGTCGTGCCGTTAAGAGTATAAGTCCAGTTTCCGGCTTCATTAATACCTAATGTAGGAATATCTCCGGCAGGCTGTCCGCCGTAGATTACCAAATTTGTACCGTCACTCAATGAAAGAGTGTAGTTGCCCTTCTCATCCATCGAATATCCGGTTACAAGAACGAGTCCGTTCATTGCATCCTGAAAAGACTTGATGCTTGTATTCAAGTTCTCAAGATCGTCAGTCAAAGCATCCAAACGTGCATTCAAGTCGTCGATGTCTTTACGTATATCATCCTTATCATCACATGCTGTGAAGGTGATGAAGGGTAATAAGCTAATCAGTAGTATCAATATCTTTTTCATAATTGTTAGTTTTAACGTTGCGCACCATATTGAGTGTATCCGGCCTTAGGGATAAATGTGCCTGTAGACTTGTTGAAAGTAGTCTGATCCGTCGTATCAAATACTTCTTCCAATATCAACTCATCGACAGTGCTCGGACGTGTATTAGAATAGTACAATTGGAACTTCATATCGGCATTACCGTTATATCCATAATTATTGCTTCCGGTAGCATCCGTCATAGCCTCCGTAGTTCTAAACAAAACTGTGGTCTTAGATTGATTACTATTACCACTACTATTGACAAAGTCGATGGCAGGACACGTCAACCAATAAATATTATTCTTTATCGTTGCTTTCTTGACCGATTTGCAATATACCAGTCCCGTAACTCCACTTCCGCCTGAAGTTTCTACATCAACAAAAGTATTTGAGTTTACAGTCAGTTCCTCTTTGACAGTTCGAGCTGTTCCATTGAACAACTTAAAGTTGGAAAGATGCTTTCCGGTACTTCCCGCCACAGTATGTGCCGCATACACTATGTTGTTTTCAAAGATCAACTTCGAGCAATCCATATTATTAATCAAGGCCACACCTGCATTTTTTATGATTTCGGTTTCCGTCTCTTCAATTCTTATATCTGAATTCACGATAGCGCAATAGTTCAGATAGTGCGTATTGGCAGTATTAGGAATCATTAAAGCTTTGGTGTTCTTCAAACCATTGATAGAACATTTATCAAATACAACATTCACATCCGCCTCATTCAAACGCAAGACATTGTTGTTTATAGTTGAAGTAAAGTTCACATTTTGGCATGCAAACGTTCCAGTGATATAAACCTGTTTGGATACAGACAAGTTTATGGCAGTCACCTCATCCGAGTTCGGTATAATAATCAAGTTATCCACTCCTGAGGTTCCCAAATCATAAGTCAGCGCCTTATTATTTTCAGCAACGAAATAAACGCCACCCTCTTTAATCGCCCCGTCGGCAGGTATCTCTTTCGCTTCGCCATACACCTCTTTCGTTATCTCGAATCCTCCTACGGTGATGGCCAAGCCACTGTTATATTTTACCTCATTGGTTGCATTCAGTTCTTTCGGATTCTTCACCTTAATCTTATCGACCGCCCAGAATGCCCCTTTCTGTACTTGCACAGTCACATCTGCCGTATTATCAGCCACCGCTCTGGTGAGAGCCTTGGTTGCAGCAGCCGGAGCAAATATAAGCAAGCGGTAGTTATTGCCGTTTTCATCGGAAGCATCCAACTTCTCCAAAGCCGCTCTCCATCCTTCCGGATAAGTGACCTGCACATTCTCACCCTCTATCTTGACAGGAAGCACTGCTCTTTCACCTTTATTTATAATTAGGAAATCCTCCTCATCCAATGTGAGTCCTGTCCTATCAATCATACAAACCAACGTCTCTACAATAGGAAGCGAATACACACTTCCATCCTTTAAAGTCACGACAAAATTGCTGTCGTCAACCTCTGCGGACTCAAACAACTGATCGCCTAAAGAGCCATCGGCAACACCTTCGCCACCCTGCACTTTTGTCCATGCACCGTCACCGAAACGTACTTGCCAATTGCCATCCTGCACACGGAATTCAGGGAAACCCTCACCGTTTTTACCATTCTCTCCCACAGCGACTACTCCGGTAGAGTTGCCGTTAATATACCACTTGCCATCTTCTCCGATCGTAATCACCGGCTCGTCAACAGTGCCTTCCTTACCGATGGTCAGTGTCAGTTGGTCGCCATTACTAAGCGATATCACATACTGGCGGCTGCCTCCCTGTCCCTCCGTTTTCACGCTACTAATCGTTTTATTTTGAGGATCGAGAATATAGCCGATCACCGCCAAGTTATCATTCAGCAGTTTCACCTGCTGCTCGATAAGCGTCACCCTGTCTTTCAGGTCATTCACATCGTCCTTCAGGTCGTCCATAGTACACCCGCTAACGGCAAAAACCATCAAGACGCAAAGTATATACGATTTTATGCACTTCATAATAATCTATTAGTGTTTAAAGTTATTCTGTTACATTGATTATCACCTCGCACGTCTTGGATGCCGCATGCGCATAGTTAGCGTTGTTCATCAAGAAAGTAGCGGTATAAGTTCCCACTTGATTATAAGTATAAGAGTAAGAGTCCAGTTGCAAGGTCGTATCTTTCACCTTTACACCCAAATCAGGCTCCGGACACTCCGTCAGATTCAGATAATCGGAAACGAGCCAGTTGTACTTCCACTGATTGTTGGCAGCCGTGCCGTTGATGCTGAATCCACCGGTGGCTATACTGCTCAAGTTCCACATCCCCGTGACACCTGCCGTGACAGATCCATACTCAAGATCCTTCGGCATATTAAGTTGATCCTGCTCCTTATACACAGTCTTGTTCTTCATGTTCAACGGAGTAAGACCGAAAGAGCTGGCATAAGATGTAGTGACACGTCCGTTTCTCCACTGAGTTTCGATATGCATGTTCTGAACATAAAAAGTAGACTGAACGATCGTAGCTTTCGGTTCATCCGGATTATTCGCACTTATAGCCTCCTTTTGGTCCCTGTTGAGCACGAAAGCCAAAGTCAGCTTCTTGCCGATATACTCCTTCACCGACTTATTGTAGCTTAAAGCACCGGAAGCGCTGGTCACCGGAGCTTGCGGCAAGTCCGTCCGTGCGATGAACTCTTTCCAAGGAGTATCCTTCTCGACCAAGACGGAATCCGCCTCAAAGTTATTCTTGCTCATTCCGGGAAAGAATATGGTACTTCCCGGATTCGCCGGATCCTCCTCTTCCGCCATATACAAAATGTCGAACTGGTCTTTACAGGAATTAGCGACTCCATATTGCGCCCAAACCGAGAACTTCAGGTTGCATGACACGATATCATCGGCAGAGATCTCTTTCCGGTCATGATAGATATACTGATGACCGATCTCACCGCTAAAGAAAGACACATAATCCGGGTCGCCGTGAAGGAGGAACTCGATAGGAGTTCCTTTTCTCACAGTCAGGATATTGCCCTCATATCTCACATTATCGTTGGTAGCCACAGTGACGCTGACATCGTTCAGGTCTTTGTCCAGTTCTTTTTCACACGAAGCAAATAAAAGAACTCCCAAACTTAGCATTAACAGTTTATATGTTTTCATTATTCTATCCTTTTCTTGAATTACTAATAGGTTAACCGATTACCATCCCGGATTATTGCCGGTGATCAGTTTGTTTACCGCTTTCTCCGCATCCGGAATCGGGAAATACTGATAAGCGGAAGTCACATTGAAGAACGGAGCTACCTGCGCACCCTGATTCCAGTTGTTGCCGCTCTGAGCCTGAACAGCCTGTTCGTTCATCTTCTCCACGAATTCTCCCCAACGAATGAGGTCGAAACGGCGGGTGTATTCAAAGCAGAGCTCCATGGCGCGTTCGTCTTTTATGACGTTGAGGAATTCTTCGCCCGAAGTAATCTTGCCCGTCAGGTCTTCAATTCCGGCACGGTCGCGCACCTCTTTCAGACACTCTTCTGCCAAAGCCGTGGGAGCACCGTAATATTGATTCTCAGCTTCCGCAATCATCAGCAACACATCCGAGTAGCGGAGTATGGGGAAGTTGATTGAGGTATTGTTCTTATTCTTCTTGGCAGCCGGCTCATACTCGCGACGGAACTTGGCACAGCACAAATCCTTTCTTTCACGACCGGCAGCCACTGCTTTTTTATAAACGTCACCTATCTGAGTCACTTTGCTATCATATTCCTCGCCTTCATTGGCACCTTCATAGTTGTATGATCTTGTGCCATACCAGCCGTCACCTTTCACCAAGTCATACAGTTCCTTATTCTCAAACGTGCGGCCTACAATGCCTAAGTTGTTATTGCCATTTACTCTACGATAGGCAAATGGTGCGATACTCCAAGTGAAGCGTCTCTTGTCTCCGTTGTTCACATACAAGTCATAAAGTTTGGGAGTTGCCCAGATAAACCCGTAAGAATATCCCGGATCCGCCTTTCCCACCACATTCGACAAAGATGAGAAGTCGGCACATTGAAGCCCGATTGTATTCCCGATACGACCTTCGGAGCGTACGTCACCCGTTCCGTCACCGGCAAACTCCACTTCCCAGATACTTTCATTCGCAGTGGTATTATACTTGTCGGAACACATGTCGATAAACGGATCCCAATAATTTGCCGCAAGCGCATGACCTTGAGTCATTACCTTCTGTCCGAAATAGCTGGCCCGTTCAAAGTAAGACTTGGTCTCAGCAGTCGCCTCCTTGCCGTCACGGTAGTGCTCGCCTGCCCAAAACAGATAGACACGCGCCAATATTCCCCATGCGGCCGATTTGGAGACGCGTCCCGGTTTATAGCCCAACTCCCGTGCAGAGAGCAATCCTCCGGTTTCTTCATCCGCAGCCTCTTCCATCTCCTTCACGATAAACTTATAGATCTCGTTCTTGTCCGTACGCGCTATATCTTTGTCGGTCACAGTTCCCGACGAATACGTAGACTCCGTCTTGAACGGAACATCTCCCCAGCACTGCACCAGGTTGAAATAATAGAACGCGCGCAGGAAACGGGCTTCCGACTTATATTGCAAAAGATTCTTTTCACTGACACCGGGCACCTTGTCTGCCTGCTCCAGCAAGATATTGGCACGTTCGATACCGTTGTAAAGGTCGAACCAGAAGTTTGTGACTGCCGCATCACTGGTTGTAGTATTATTACAAATCAATCCGGTGTTTGAGATACGTCCCGTAGACCCTCCGTAAAATTCGAGGTCGTCGCCCCCGGCGAGTACCATATAATCACCGCCATAGAAAGATGACTGTCCCAAGTTAGCATACGTACCGGTCAGGAAAGCTTGTAGTTCGTCCTCACTCGTGAAATAATTCTCCGGTACGATCTTATATGGTTCCTTTTCCAAAAAGTCACACGACGCCATCGTGCATACAGCCAGTAAAGAAAGGAATGTTATTTTTATCTTTTTCATATCTTCTCTATTTATATAATACTAAAATCCTAAGTTAACTCCGAAATTGATTGCATACGCTCTCGGATATGCAGAGTAATCGAGTCCCGGTGTCAAAGCGCTGTTGCGGATAGACACTTCGGGGTCATAGCCCGAATAACCGGAGATTGTCCAGAGATTCTGACCGGCCACATAGACACGGGCATTGGAGATACCCCATTTCTTGATTACCCTCTTCGGCAGAGTATAACCTAACGACAAAGTCTTCAGACGCAAGAAAGAACCGTCCTCGACAACACGCGAAGACACCACTTTATTGGAGCTTGAGTTCTTTGCAGCCGGGATGTCACTTGTCGGATTGTCCGGTGTCCATCGGTCGGCATAACTTGCATACTGGTTCAGGTTGCGTGAGTTGTTGACGTTCTCGAAGAACAGACGGTTGGCATTCAGCACATCGTTGCCATAAGACCATTGGAAGAAGATACTCAAATCGAATCCTTTATATTCAAAATCATTGGTGAAACCACCTGTATGGATAGGCAAGCCGCGACCGATCATCGTACGGTCGTTGGTATCGATCACCCCGTCGCCATTCAAGTCCTTATACTTGGGCATACCCGGCTGGGTGTTGTTCTCGCCCGAGAAGTAAGGAACTCCCGGACGCAGCACGTATGTATCGCCCGATTTATAGAAATCTTCATACTTGTAGGTTCCTTCATACTGATAACCATATATCATACCCATCGAATAGCCTTTCTTGGCGATATAGGTAGGCTGTGAGTTGTATGTCTGGTCAAAGTAAGCGGCTGTCAGCAGTGTGCTCTGATTTTCGGCAAGTTCCAACACCTTATTCTTATTGAATGCGATATTGAAGTTTGTTCTCCATTTAAAGCCATATCTATCATAGTTGAGTGTATTCAGCGTAAACTCGATACCTGAGTTGCGCACCTTACCGATATTCTTCATCGCGCTGTAATATCCGGTAGATCTGGGCAGTTGCGCGTCAAGCAGCAAGTCGCGTGTAGTCTTCAAATAGGTATCTACAGTAATGCCGATGCGCTCATCGAAGAGTCCCAAGTCCAGACCGACATTCCACTGTTCGGTCGTTTCCCACTTCAAGGCTTTATTTGCCAATGACACAGGCACCATGCCCACACTGTTCTGATTATTTTCGAACGGATAAACACCCGAAGGTATATTGTTGGACGCTGCCTTCAACATTCTCAATAAAGCATACGCTTCATATTCGCCTACACGGTTGTTACCCGTCAATCCCCAACTGGCACGTAGCTTACCGTTTGAAAGAACAGGTTTCAATCCTTTCATGAAGTCCTCCTCGCTGAATCCCCATGCCACAGAGCCTGAAGGGAAGAAACCATAGCGGTTTTCCTTTGCAAACTTAGAAGAGCCATCGACACGGAAAGAAGCCGTTGCATAATATTTTGTCTTATAGTTGTACTTCAAGCTTCCCAAATATGACATCATGGACCATGATGACTTTTCGGAGCTTGTAGTACTTGGGATACCTTCACTCATACCTGCCATTCCCAAAGACTCGTTCGGGATATTGGTAGTCTTGAAGGAATAATATTCATAATCGGAATTCTGCAACGTAAGACCGAGCAATGTATTGAAGAAGTGTTTCTTCTTTATATTAGTCTGATAGGTCAGCACATTTTCATTCAGCCACGTCAATCGCTGTTGGCGAACCACCGATCCATTGACCTTATCGGTAGAGATGGGACTTCCGTAACGGGTCTTCGAATTATTGAACGTATCATTGTTGCGGGCATCGTAGGTATATCCTCCGGATACTTTCAGTTTCAGTCCTTTGATGAATTCATACTCTACAAAACCGTTCAACTGAAGATTATTGGTGTAGTTCTTGCGGTATTCGTTCTTCAATGACATAATCGGGTTGAAACGATAGTCGTTGGTAGGCTCTACGGAAGAGTCCAATGCATTGTCCATCAAGGTACTCAACGGAACATCCGGTTCGGTGACAGGACGATAGCCCCATACGCTATAGAACAGGTTGTTCATACCGCTGGATGAATATAAAGAAGTAGAGCTACCGGTCTGTATGGCACGCGAATAATTGGCAGTGATGCTCATATTCAGTTTGCCTCGGCGCACCACCGTATTCATACGTGTCTGGAAACGCTTGTAGTTTGAATTCAGGATAATACCGTCCTGATCGAAATAAGAAGCCGAAGCATTGTAGCGTACGCCTTCCGTACCACCCATCAGGCTGACGTTATGGTTCTGCTGCCAGGCAGTCCGGAATATTTCATCCTGCCAGTCATATTGCGGAACATCCCGATAATCGTCCAATGTCCACTGCTTACCTTGGTATTCAATCAGGTAATTCTTTTGGGTATCGGCAGGGAACAGCTCATTCTGCAATTTCACAAATTCATATGCATCGAGCATCGGAATCGTGTTGGTGACGTGCTGCACACCGAAACTACCTTCATACTTGAGCTGCGGTTTTCCAATCTTACCTTTCTTTGTCGTTATGATGACAACACCATTCGCACCACGCGCACCGTATATAGAGGTTGCCGAGGCGTCTTTCAACACATCAACCGACTCAATGTCAGAGGCACTGATCGTGGAAGCGATGGCAGGGTCTTCTACCGGAAATCCGTCGACTACGTACAATGGCGAGTTGTCTTGAGTCAGGGAGTTGTTACCACGGATAACGATATTCATCGTTCCGCCCGGCGTACCTTCCCCCGAACTTACATTTACTCCGGCGATACGTCCGCCCAAAGTCTGGTCGAATGAAGAAGAAGGTGTCTTAAGCAAATCTTCCATATTTACTTTTGCCACCGAACCGGTCAGGTCTCTCTTCTTGATCTCCTGATATCCTACGACAACCACCTCGTCCAACGTTTTGGTATCTTCTTTCAGTGAAATAGACATGGGTTTGGAAGCATCGACTTGAACTTCTTGCGTGACATAGCCGATAAAAGAGACTACAAGAACAGATTTCTTGTTAGGAACATTGAGTGAGAACTTACCATCAAGGTCCGACACCGTACCTTGACTACCCCCCTTGACCTGGATACTTGCCCCAGGCACCGACTCTCCTGTTTGGTCAATGACTGTACCCCGTACAAGTACTTGAGCCAGTGCCACAGAAAATGAGAACAAGGTTAACAGCATAAAACTGAGCCCTCTCTTCCATAAAAGATGAATTCGGAATTCGGTTTGCATATTATTCGTTTTACATTTAAAATTAGATTTATAATGCGCAAAAATAAAAACCCGCAACAAATCTTACAGGATAAAATTATTCAATTATAATACAAAAACATACAAATGCGAAGCTGTAAAGAATATCCGGTGTATCTTTGCAGAAAAACAACAGCATGCCAAACCTGCCAATCCATTTCGCTCCATTACAAGGCTACACGGAAGTGTGCTACCGTAATGCGCATGCCGCCTGTTTCGGTGGCGTAGATACTTATTATACTCCTTTCGTCCGGCTGGAGAAGGGAAGTTTCCGCAACAGGGACGTCCGGGGAATCGAACCGGAGAACAACAAAGTTCCCCATTTGGTGCCGCAACTGATAGCTCCGTCTTTCGAGAAAGCGGAAACGATACTGAAACTGTTCATTGAAAAAGGATATAGGGAAGCGGATATAAATTTGGGCTGCCCCTTTCCGCTTTTAGCCAAACGACACAACGGAGCAGGCATACTGCCCTATCCGGAAGAGGTAAAAGAGCTGCTCAGGCTCGTCTTGGCGTATCCGCAAGTCGGCTTCTCCATTAAGATGAGATTGGGTTGGGAAAATCCGGACGAATGTCTCAAGTTGCTTCCTGTTATCAACGAGCTGCCCTTGCGGCAGGTGACGATGCACCCCCGATTGGGGAAGCAACAATATAAGGGTGAGGTAAACTTAAATGGGTTCACCGCTTTTATGGATGCCTGCAAGCATCCCGTCGTCTACAACGGAGATATCAACAGCCTGCAAGATTTCCAACAAATCCGTGACAGGTTTCCCGCATTAGCCGGAATCATGATAGGACGCGGACTGCTTGCCAACCCGGCGCTGGCATTAGAGTGTGGACAGGGGAAAGTCCTTTCTCCCGATGAAATAGCGAAAAAATTGCAGTCGATGCATCAAAGCGTGTACACGGCATATGCCGGACAGCTTGAAGGCGGAGATGCGCAGCTCTTGAACAAGATGAAAACGTTTTGGGAATATTTATTGCCAGATGCCGACAAGAAACTGCTGAAAGCCATCCATAAAAGTACGACTCTGAGCAAATATAATCAGGCGGTCAGCGCCTTTTTTAACCGGCGATAGACCGATTACCGGTAAATTTGTGTAATTTTGTGCCTGTTTATAAACAAGCACATGATGAAAAAATACATTCTATTATCCCTTTGCCTGATGGCAGCATCGGGTAGCTTCGCACAGACGAAGGATTTCAAGTTCAAATTCTACGGGCAAGTTCGTACGGATTTATATTACAACAGTCGCGCCAATCAAGAGACCGTGGACGGATTGTTCTATATGTATCCCAAAGATAGGAACCGCGATCCGGACGGAAACGATTTGAACTCAACGCCTAACGGCAACTTTTATACATTGTATTCCCGCCTCGGAGTGGATGTTGCCGGTCCGCAGTTGGGAACCGCCAAGACTTCCGCTAAAGTGGAGATGGACTTCCGCGGCACAAGCACTTCCTATTCGGTAGTGCGTCTTCGCCATGCTTATTTCAATTTGGATTGGGGGAAATCGGCCCTATTGCTCGGACAGACGTGGCATCCGTTGTTCGGTGATGTATCTCCGCAGATTCTCAATCTTTCCGTAGGAGCACCTTTCCAACCGTTCAGCCGCGCGCCGCAGATTCGCTATCGCTACACAAACCGCAGCTTCCAGTTTACGGGAGCAGCCGTATGGCAGTCGCAATACCTGTCTCAAGGACCTGCCGGAAAGAGCCAGGAGTATATCAAGAAAGGTTGTATCCCCGAAGTTTATATCGGAGCCAATTATAAAGAAGGCGGTTGGCTGGCCGGGGCGGGAATAGAAATGTTGTCATTGAAGCCACGCACAGAAGCTACGGGAGAAAACGGGAAATCATATAAGGTAAACGAACGTATCACCACCCTGTCTTACGAGGCACATGTGAAATATACCGATAAGAATTGGTTTGTCGGAGCAAAAAGTGTCTTGGGGTCTAATCTGACACAAGCATCGGGACTGGGCGGATTCGGAATCAAATCTGTCGACGAGCGCACAGGAAAACAGAAATATACTCCGATACGCTTTTCCAGTTCGTGGCTGAATGTCGTTTACGGACAGAAATGGAAACCGGGAGTATTTGTCGGCTATGCCAAGAATTTAGGGACAAGCGATGCATTGGTTTCCGAGAAGCTGTATGGCACGGGCACGAACCTCGACCAATTAATGACAGCCGGAGCTGAGTTGACATACAATGTGCCTCACTGGAAATTCGGCTTGGAATATATGCTGAGCTCGGCTTGGTATGGTTCGCTCAAGCAGTCTAATGGAAAAATCACAGATACCCATGCAGTCTGCAACAATCGTATCGTTGCCGTTGCGATGTTCATGTTCTAACTCCCTCCCTGTATTTTAAAATACATAATATATCTGTCATCTGTCACCTATTGCTATCTAACATAATGGTTATAACCCATTTATGCGGTGACAGCAACAGGTGACAGCACTGTTTTTGCTGTCACACTGCCGTCACCTGCTATCACCTGTTGCCATGTATCATAATCAAGCAAATCGCATCAAGCCGTAAGCACTGTAGTTTCAAGCCGCTGATACCATGGTTTCAAGCCTTTGGAACTAAAGTTTCGAACCGCTGAAACTATAGTTCATTACTGCTGAAACTAAAGTTCCAAAGCCGCTGAAACTATAGTTTCAAAAGTAAGAACAGAAATGAACCTTGTAGTTTAATGCTTTAGGTTGACTACTTCTTAATCTTACTTGTAAGTATCGGTCACAACGATAATACTTAGTTATAATATGAGTTGACTCTTTCAAGAGTTATTTCTTTGTCGGGTTGACAACTACCGCTTCTTCAGTTCTGCTTCAAAACTAAGTCCGTCTTTACAGGTGAAACGGACTACCGTTTGCTTCTTATCTGTCGAAAGAGCCTTGCAGAAAGGTGTCTCCTTCACCTCCCAACGACCTTTCAAAGTGACGGTGACTGGGATTTCGCCGCTTTCGTTGCTAATCCACGGACGCGAATAGATGCTGCGCTCTATCCGTTTGCCATCTTTATCGAAGGCCTCATCACTTGCACCGCGATACAATGCCAAATCCGGCTGCGCCACGGTCAGCAGTATTTTATCCGATGATTCTTTGTGAATCATCACCAGACAAGAGGTATCCGCACGTTGCAACAACCCGCCGGGGAGTGAAGCTTGCGGAGTTTCAAAGAGCACATAAGAGTATGTATCCTTTGTCGGTGATTGCACGATATGGGCGTCGCGATCCTGCTTCAATACCTTATAAGTAGGCTTCTTGCCGAATGCCTTCATTGCCGTCTCATCAGTCTGAGGCAGGACGGCATATTCATAGCTTCCGCCTTTAGGAGCCTTTCCGTGATCGACCACCAATGACACCCAATCGCCTTTCGTCTCCTTGCCTGTGTCCTGCAAGCGTGAATATTGCGGAAAGTTTTTCTCAAACTTAGCCGCCACCGGCACATAATACCCGGTTCCCAAATGGTCAATCCATGTCTTGCCCTCGCCTTGGTAGTTCTTCCAGTAATCATGTCCTGCCTTGTCGGCCACCGCCAACTGGAATATGGTCGTTTCCGTAGGATATTCCGTATTGGCATTCTCAATATCCGAACCCAAGCAAACAATCATTCCGTCGATGAAATGGAACGATTTGCGCGCTCGATGAGTTCCGTTATACTTATCATGCTCGTGCAACTTCATCCCGAAGTTTCCATTCTCTCTCTTCTGCGACAGTCCGCCGGCAAAGGCCTCGTCGGAATAAAGCATCTCCTCCATGCCGGAGAAGGTATCCACGTTCAGGACTTTAGCCTTCAACTGCTCCAACGGCAAATGTATGGAGGTCACCCCCGGAATGCGATTCCAGTCGAACCCTTCCTGCTGCCAACCGCTCGTGGCGGGGGTTACGTCCTGTCCCGGTGCCACCGTCAGAATTTGCAGGCTTCCATGCGCCAAGTAACGGCCATACAGATTATGACCCAGATAATGTTCGGCAGCCCAAAGGTAGCGGGAATGTCCGCGAGCCACAGCCGACCAGTTGCCGCGACGCTGCACGGACACGCACCCGTAGCCAAGCGCCAAGTTCCCTTGCGGATCGGGCTCGGGACGGAAACCTTTATCTACAAGCAGTTTCGCAATCTTACGTTCCTGCGCATTAGAGACTTGAGGCATGTATTCCGGTCCCTGTTCTTGAGAAGACGCACCGGAGACAAGGCGTAGATAAGCGGACGCCATCTCCTTGTCGAACTCGGACTTCCCGTCGGAAGTGCCCGCCACAGCCATCATCGCATAGTGCATCGGCACTAATTTACCCTTTCCATCGGGGTGACGGCCGGACATGGACAATGGATAATTCAACTTATTGCAATAAAAACGCATTGCCAACAATACATTCTTCACGGTTTCATGCGCCAACTCCGAGATGGCAAATTCAGTACGGCTGAAAAGATAAATCATATTCGTTGCCCCATCCAGACCGCCAACGGCATACGCCGGATAGTTATTGCGGTGGTGGAAAGCCCCGCCGTCTACCTTGAACGAGCCGTCTAATCCCGGAGCGGGACGGCAGCCGTAATCAATCCAGCGAGCAAAGGATTTCAGGTATTGCAACTTCTCCGGAGTATCTTCCATCATCAGGATGCTTGCTATGCGTCCGGTAGTCTGCGTATTGAAAGAGTCCATGTCTATTCCGTTGCCAGTCGGCTTGGGATACACCTCGTTGGTTATCGCATACCAACGCAGTGTCCGTTCGGCTTCCTGCAATTTTCCCGCTTCACGCAGCACGTCTTTCATCAAGAAATAGGCCAAGTACAATCCGCGGACGCTATATCCGTAGTGATGAATGTTGCCCCAGCAGCTACCATAAGCCACTCCCTGATCGGTGATATGATCATACATCGCCAAGAATTTCCGCTTCATCTCCTCTCGGAGCTCCGGTCTTGCAGTACCGTTATTATAGGCTACGGCAATCCGTTTCATCAGGTCGAAATAGGCACGCATCTCTACGCCGAGCTTGGTCAGCATATCCTTGTCCCAGTTTGGTATAATCCGTTCGTAAGCTTCGGCGGCACGTACCATATAGATAGGCACACCTGTCACCTGTCCATTCTTGTAGGTTATCCGGTAGAAATCATATTTCTTGCGGATTGTCTCCACTTCCTTGTCCGAGAGCTTGCCCTTTGTATAATTCATGTCGCGGAAACGCTTCTCCAACAAGTGCATCTCCTCCTTCTGCTTGGCACTGACGGGAGTCAACTCAATGTCCGGCTTCAGAAGAGAATGTTTATAGATGACCAACCAGTGGCTTTTGGTGTCGGGATTTACGAAAGGCACCTGCAAATCGGCCGTCTGCTGACGGGCATCCACCTTGGTGGCGGTAATCAAATGATCGATGAAAAGGCGTCCTTTTGCATTGGGGGCGACAATACGGAGTTCGTTCATACCTTCTTCCGGAGTGCCTTGCATATCGCGTTCATAGCATACCCATGCGGCGCGCCAACCTTTGAAATTGATTCCGAAGGGGAAGGATGTGCATTTCTTGTCGTCTTTCAAGAATTCAAATTCGATGGTTGCATCCTGCGGCTCTTCATTGTATATCCACACAATAAATGCCGACAGAAACAGGTCTTTGCCCGTAGGGTCTTTCTTCTCAAACTTCAGGTCTTTCTTGAGTTTCAATACGCCACCGGGATTAAACGCCCATTCCAACGAATATTTTCCATCTTTATAATGTGCATCGGAGACGGACAGTTGAGACCGGTCGGCAGAGATGCACTCCGGCACTTGCGGTTCTTCAAAAGAGAACATCCGCTCGTTCGTCACTACTTGCGCATCAAGGAACAGCGGACACAAAAGAGGCAGCAGCATTGCCACTCCTAACTTGATAAGAATTTGTTTCATTATTATGGCATTAGTTTAAAGATTATTCTTTCGAATACAAAGAAACCCCTCTTTTCGAAAAAAGAGGGGCTCAAATTGTACAGAATATCTCAAATAATGTGTTAACAGAGAATTTGTATTACCAATATCTTATCGTTTTCTCCGGATCAAAGTCCTCATACCAGTCCTTATTCTGAGCGCCCTTCGTATCTACCCATTCTATAAATTTAGGATAGGCTTCTTTGAAAGGCATCCCCTCATAAGCATGCTGTGTGCCAACCGGAACTTTTACGCCCCACGTGTAGCCGTTTGCATTGGAATATGCTGCATCCAGCGCATTATCTTTGGCTACAAGCTCGTCGTATTTTGCCCGGAAAGCAGAAGTAGGCGCATAGCCTTTCATGTGTATCTCAACCTGTTGATTGGTTACAATAAAGAAGTTTTGTCTCTTCGTATCGAGTATCAACTCTCTGAATGCTTCGAGCTGGGCTGCCCGGTCAGCACCTTTCAAGTCACTTTTTCCTATCAGTCTGATTTCCGCACGCAGCATAGGCAAGCCTTCTCTTATCTTTCCCCGTACAGCCTGAAACATATCCTTGTTATTGTCTCGCAAAGAACTCAGCCCGTCTAATGCAATAACCGTTCCTTCGGCCGGTGTCTTGTCAACCGTCAATACCGCAAACCGCGACTTAGTAACTGCAGGATCACTGCTCCAGTTCCAGCTATTCTTTTTAACCTCCACTTTGGAATCCTTTGAAAGCAACTTCTCGTCCAAAGTCTCCATTGTTCCCTGACCTCCCTTCAAGATAATACTTGCAGAAATCATGTCTACGAACTTACTGTCCAAGCCTTCCAAGACAACTCCCAACTTAGCAGGATATATTCCACCTACCGCACGGACGTCCAACGTGAGCAACAGTTCCTCCTTGCTTCCCTGAATTGCCATTTGCTCCTCGTTCTGACATTCGGTAACCTTCAAGTCATATTCAAAAACAACGTCATTGAAATCTTCATCATACCACGAATTGGGCTGAGTGGGCCAACCGTCCTCAAACATCGCGACTCCCGTGTTGTGATAGAACAAGTATCCGCAATCGGTTTCGCTTGTCGGCTGCACCGCATCTTCCGGAAGTCTGAGCGTAACAGAGACCAAACGACTCGTCTGGTAATCAAAATCCTGCGCACCTGCGCTACGGCTGACCGGAGAAACAGCGAATTCTTTGACGGCTTGCGTCCCCGAGACCGTATTGTACTTCATATATACCTTCTCGCAAGCAGCAGGAACATTCAACATAAGAGTGCGAGAGCCTTGCACAAGCACATCGCCCGCAAGCGGGCTCGCCTCCAAATCATTCTTATCGGCATATACACTTACAAGTGCCGAAGCATTAGCAGGGTCTACTGTCTCCGACCCTTCTTTACCATTCTCCAACTTCGCATCCGAACAGGAAGCAGAGACTAACACTGTCCCGATCAGGATACATACCCATTTTTTAATCATCATCTTTTTATCTCAATTTATAGTACAGTTCAATAGTACAGTTCATTTTTGTCGCTTGAGATCGTGCCACGTGATTTACATAAGCCCATTCAATTCGTTAACCAAATTAAAAAAAACTTAATATCCAATAGCAATTTTACCCTTATTCCCTATAAATTCAATCCTTTTCACCGAAGATTTACACAAGTTCTGAAATACTTTCCCAAAAGCCTGTCCATCGGCAAAAGAACAGCATATACAAGTTATTTCCTATATTTGCAGGACAAAAGTATAGCATTTGGTTTGAATATACAAGTTTTTAATCAATATCCTCAAGGAAATGGAGCAGATCTTATATAATATGGACTTCATAGAATATTACTTCTATTGGGTATATTATAAGTTCGTGGGATACCCTTTGATCATAAGGATATGTTTAATTACCGTATTATTCTGCGTCATCGTATATCTAATCATGCTATCCTATATTATATACGGCATCTTTAAAAGAAAAAAAGAGAAACGGAGATATAGTAAAGTTTCCAATAAGTATTATGAAGAGATAAAATCTATCTCGTTGGATGACAACACATTGAGAGAAGAAGAGATAGCGGAGAGGCTGCATTATGATACCCGGAAACGTCCCAAGCCCTATGAGCTGCGTATCATCACCCAACTCTTGACAGAGATAAAGAGTAACTACGAGGATCAAATCAATGAGCTGAACTATCAAACGATACAAACAGTCTTGCAGATAACACGTTTCCTTGAACGCGAACTACAGTTCGGCTCCAAAAGAACCAAAATACAGACCTTGAAGCTCATCCAGTCTATCAACGGATATGCTTCCGAAGCCGTATTGGTGCGCTTCCTCTACCACCGTGAAATAGAGTTGAGGAACTCGGCACGCTATGCTTATATGTGGCTAAGCCAAGGCAACCCTTTCCGCTTCTTCGATGAGGATATCAGCATGAAACTAAGGCAATGGGATATGATGGAGCTGCATGCCATACTTGAACATCGGAAGAAAGTGGGCTACACAACGCCGAGCTTCATCAAATGGGTGAACACATCCGCAGAGGAAAAGGTTAAGATTTTCTTTATCAACGAAATAAGATTGTACAATGAGACAGAAAGCGCCCCGATTTTAGCCAGACAGGTCAATGCACGTTCTACGGAAATACGGAGCGAGGCGATAAAGACATTAGGGAAATTGAAATATAAAGAGATTGAGCCCAAACTGATTGAGATGTATCATGTGCAGCCGGAGGATGTCAAGCGACAGATTATCAAGGCTATTGCTGACCTGAAGACAGGCAAATCATTGGGATTTCTTTACAATGCTTACGACGAAGCCGACAACTGGGGGACAAAGCGTGTAATCCTGAAAGCGCTATACGAATACAGCGAAATGGGAAGACAGGCGTTCGAACAATTGGAGAAGAAAGCAGATTCTCACAGTGCTATACTATTCGCCCACACAAAGCACCCGTTAATCAACCAGTTAAATCAAAGAGCATGAAAGAGTTTATTTTTACATTCTTCAACTATTTCGTATTCTTCTATTCGAGTATGTTGGCGATAAGCTTCATTGCATTCGCTTTCCTCTCTTTCGTCTCTTTGAAACGGAGAAAAGACTACTATGTGGAGAGTTACGTACGGAAGGTGATTAAAGAATCGCCCTATACACCGGGCATTTCGGTGATTGCGCCTGCCTATAATGAGGAAAAGACTATCATCGACAATATCAACTCCATGCTTGCCTTGGAATATCCGGTGTTTGAGGTTATCATCGTCAACGACGGAAGTACGGACACTACGCTGGAGAAGATGATTGAATATTATGATTTGGTGGAAGTTCCCTATGCTTATATCGAACGTATCAAAACCAAGCCTTTCAAGAGGCTTTTCAAGTCGACCAACCCGAAATACAGCCGGCTTATCGCTGTCGACAAAGAGAACGGAGGCACCAAGGCGGATGCTTCCAATGCGGGCATCAACGTGTCTTCTTATCCCTACTTTATCTGCACCGATGTGGACTGTATCTTGGAGAAGTATGCCCTTTATCGCTGCATTTCACCGGTCCTCTCTTCAGACAAACAGGTGATAGCCGTAAGCGGGACCATGCTTATGGCAAACGGATGCGTGGTGAAAGACGGACAGATTGTGGATGTAAAGACACCGCGCAGCCCGATTCCACTCTTTCAGAACTTGGAATATATGCGTTCATACCTGATTGGCAAGATGGGGTGGTCCGCCATCAACGGAATGCCGAATGTTTCCGGTGGATTCGGTCTTTTTGACCGTTCGGTGGCTATTGCGGCAGGCGGATATGACGGTGCTTCCTTTGCTGAAGATATGGATATGATTACCCGCATGGTGGGATATATGTGCGACTTCTCCCGTCCTTACAAGATTGTGCAGATTCCCGACACCTGCTGTTGGACAGAAGGGCCTCCGAACTTGGCGATGCTTTACAGGCAACGCACCCGTTGGGCACGCGGATTGTTCCAGACATTGAGTATTCATCACAAAATGATACTGAACAAAACATATAGGCAGATGGGGCTGCTCACGTTGCCCTATATGTTCGTATTCGAGTTTCTGGCGCCAATCATCGAGGTGACGGGATTCTTCGCATTCATCTACTTGGCACTTACAGGAGCTGTGAACTGGAATACGGCATGGGTGATTTATCTGACGATCTATACGTTCTGCCAGTTTCTTTCCATTGTGGTCATCACCTACGATTATTACGTCGGGATGCTTTACAAAAGGGGGTATGAGTACTTGTGGATTATCGTTGCCTCCATATTGGAACCGATTGTCTATCATCCAATCATTGCTTTCTGCTCCTTGAGGGGATACTTCAGCTATCTGACCCAAAGAGACTTTAAGTGGAAAAAGATGGAGCGTGCGGGATTCAAGCAGAAAAAAGGCGGTGAGGCCGAAGCCGACGGTGAGACGGCTGTAAGACCGGAGCCTACAACGATTTAAACAGATTGAAGGATATAACAACAAGATAAAATGAGTAGAGAACTTCTCCATAAGATTATCATTTTAGGATGTCTGCTTCTGCTGATTACCTCTTCCATCGGGACTGGCAAGAGTTTTCAGACGCCGGAGCAATACGCCCAAATCGTACAGGAGCATTTCAACAATGAGGAATGGGAAGCGGGGAAAGAGATCTTGGATGAAGGACTACAGAAATATCCCGGCGTTTCCGACCTTGAATGGCTTATGGGTAAGTACTGGTTTCATAAGAAAGACTATGACCAGTCGCGTTATCATCTTGTCAAGGCGGTGGAGGACAACTACAACAATGTCAATGCCAAGCACTTGCTGGTAGACGTGGAAGATATAACCGGGAATTACTCCAGTGCCATATGTTATGTGAACGAACTGTTGGAGGTGAATCCGTATTGGCGCAACTTATGGCGGAGAAAAATCGACTTGTACCGCAAGCAGAACAACCACGTGGAGGCCGACCGGCTGCTGAAACGTATCAACCAGATTTATCCGAACGACACGATTCTGAGGAAAGATTACATCCATAGCATGGAGACCGGTTATCAGCAGATGAAGAAAAACGGCAACCGCAAAGAGGCTATCGAGAAACTGACGGAGCTAATCAAGGTATCTCCCGATAATGAGGAGTATTATCTGGACATTATCAATCTGCACTTACAGGAAGGCAATCGCGAAGCTGCTTTAGGGTGGTCTTCCAATAATGGGTTGGCAGCCATCCCCGGAAGCAGCGCCCTCATCATGAAAAGGGCTTCCATCCTCGGTGAATTGGCGCGTTATCCGGAAGCGCTGGTATTTATGCGCGAGCAAATGAAAAGGAACAACAGTCCTGCCATACGCCGCACATATAACGACTTACTGATGGAAGCCGCCCGTGCGGAAAAGCAGCGAGATCCTTATGTGCTGTATGGAATGGCGTATGAAGGAGGCAATAAAAACAAAGAAGCATTGGACTATCTGCTGAACACATCTGTGACAAGAGGATATACCGATGACGCGCTCTTTTATATCAGAGAGGCCAAAAAACAATATGGCAACACGGATAAGGGCATCTTATATAAAGAGTATATGCTCTATCGGCAAATGAACGAGGACGACCTTGCCTATTCGGCTTTGAAGAAACTGTATGACCTGTATCCCGATGACTATGACATCACTCTTGCCATGTCTGCACTGCACATGAAGAATGCGGAAAAATTGATGGGACTCGGATTGTATGCGGAAGCGTTGCCTCATGTCTTGTTTGTCACGCAAAGGCATATCGACAACGAGATGAACGGTGCAGCATGGGAGAAAGCGCTGAATTGCTATATCAACATGAAACGCTACAATGAAGCATTGGCTACTTTGGACACCATCACACTCCATTTCCCGAATTATGAAAATGGAACGTTGAAAAGGGCGTTTATTCTCGATAAAATGGATAAAACCGAAGAAGCGTTGCAACTTTATCTATCCGCTATCGAGCAAAGCGACGAGGATATGCGCGTCTTTTATGTCATCGGGTATGAAGAGCTGGCTATCCCATACATCAAGAAGTGCATGGAAGCGGGAGCAACGAAAAAAGCCTATAGCGAAGCCACCAAACTTGTCAGCCTGAACCCGTCGAGCGATTTAGGGCTGCGGTATGCCATCAACTCATCCGGCTTGTTAGGAAAGTACGATGAATTCGAGAAATATACGGAACAAGGAATCAATTATTATCCCGAAGAACCGTTCTACCAAGCCAAAAGAGCGGTCATGCTCGAACGCGACAAGAGATATGAAGCCGCATTGGAATTCTTGAAACCTATAGTCGACAAATATCCGAGCAACAAAGATATTATCGGTGCCTTCTCGCAAAACAGCGAATACCGCGCATTACAATTGGTAAAAGAAAAAGAGCCGGAGCAGGCTCTTGCCGTGCTCGATACAGCCCTGCTTTATGACAGTCAGAACAAATCGCTGAAATATACCAAAGGGGTAGCGTTCGAAGCGAATAGGCAAGCTGATTCCGCTTACTATTACCAGAAGTTCTACGAACCGTCCATCATGGAATATCGCCCATTTCAACGGCATTTGTCCGGTCTTAGAAGCATGATGCTCAAGAATGAGATAGCACTGACCTATCTGCGGGCACGCTATGGAGAAGAAGATGTCATTACGTCTGTTGCAAGCGCCGAGTACACGCGCAAGAACCGGAAGAATACCTATACGGGACGTCTCAACTACGCCGGTAGAAGCGGATCGGCATGGAGGCCGAAGAACAGACGCCGGGAGGAGTCGGCATACAGGTGCAGGGAGAATGGACACACCATTTCTCATCCAAATGGAGCGCTACAGTCAATGCTGCCATCGCTACCAAATATTTTCCGGACATAACTGCCGATGTTGCTTTGAGGCATTATCTCAAGAATGATTGGGAAATGGCCGCGCATGCGGGATACAGGCGTGTGGCAGCCTACAACAAGCATTATGCATGGGATGATGGCGCTCTTGCCGACAGCAACGGAGAGAACGGTTTTCTATTTACCGGCTGGGACGAAGCGAAGACAAACCTGCTCACCATCGGCGGAGAGGTGGCAAAGACTATCGAAGTAGTACGGCTGAACACGAAATTGGATTTGCATTTCTTCAATTCCAACTTCTACTATAATGCGCAAGTCGGGGCCAAATATTTCCCGGCTAATGACGGGAAGACGAATGTCAACGCTATGGCAAGCATCGGGTCGGCACCGGAAACCGCCGTACTGGATTATGCTCTGCCCGGCTCTTTCTCGCATACCAACACAATGGTGAGCTTAGGAGGGCAGTATATGATCAGCCCGAATATAACCGTGGGGTTGACGGGCACGTGGAATACTTATTATAGCCAGACTAACACTGTGAGGGGGACAAGTCCGCTCAACCGAACAGAATCCATATCGACACGTTATAAAAACTTATACAATATCTATGCACAAATCTATATCTCATTCTGACAGACTATGCCCGCTGTTGGCAGGAATGATATGCCTTTGCTGCCTTTTGTCCGGTTGCCGCATGCAAGCGCATACGGAATTTCCATCCAAAGAGGGATACCTCATAACGATTGGGGAAGAGCCGACCGACCGGGACACCCGCTGGGCGAAATATCTGTACGAACACCTCAAGAGGCGTGCAAATGACGATGAAACGGTAGCTTTCGGAGTTTCGGAGAAGGAGATGTGGCGTATCATTATCCGGATAGATCCGGCAGCACAAGCAGGGTTCAGAATCTCCCGCAAAGGAGCGGATATAAAGTTGACGGCTTCGGACGACCGACAGATGTTATGGCTGCAATATCAGCTTATTAAGAAGATAAGTGAGGAAGATGCGCGTATAGACGGCTCCGACCTGCCACCGGCAGTTGCCAGCCTTACGGACACTTGCGGCACCTTTGCTTTCGACTATCAAAGCATATACTCTCCAACCGGTTTGAATGCTGATTATACAGGGGTGATGGGACTCAATAACTTTGACGACAGTTGGGGGATTTGGGGACACAATCTCCGAAAAGTATTGGGCGACGATACTGAAAAAGTGTATGCAACCATTCATGGGGAGACAGACGGTGCGCAACTTTGTTTCTCATCTGCGGAGATGTACCGGCTGATTGAAAGCTATATCTTGAATAACTTCGGTGAAAAGGGGAATTTTCGCTTTGTTATTGCCCCGGATGACAATCCTCATGCGTGCACATGCGTCGGTTGCACAGCCATGGGGAATACGGAAAAGAATGCGACGCCTGCCGTCACCGGACTAATACTAAAGTTGGCAAAACGTTTTCCGAAACATTTCTTCTTCACCACTTCTTATCTGAGCACACAGCAAGCCACAGACAAGCAACTGCCGGCAAACGCCGGAGTAATAATAAGTGCGATGGATCTTCCTCTCCGCAGGATGGATACAAGCGACACAGGTGCACAAGAAAGAAAGTTCGTCCAGCAGTTGGAAAGCTGGAAGAAAGTAACAAAGAATATTTATATATGGGATTATATCAACAACTTTGACGATTATCTGACTCCCTTTCCTGTGCTGAAAATAGCTCAACAACGGCTCCGCTTCTTCAAACAGAACGGAGTCAGCGGCATCTTCTTCAACGGGAGCGGATACAACTACTATTCTTTCGATGAGATGAGGACTTTTACACTATCGGCACTCCTCATTAATCCCGAACTGAACGTAGACAACTTAATAAAGAGTTATTTCTATCAGAGATATCCCGTATCAGGGCAATGGCTGTACGACTACTATATTGATATGGAAAACAGTGCTCAGTCAGGAAAGGGATTAGGCCTTTATGCAGGGATTCAAGAGTCGGAGAGTTCTTACCTCGCCCCGGAGAGATTCATCAAATTCTACGATGAAATGGCGGATTTCGTATCTGCCGCGAAAGGACAGGAACGTAAAAAGCTACATGAGCTACAGACTGCTTTATCGTTTACACGATTGGAGATAGGGCGCGCACACAGCTATGGTATATACGGATATGCCCAGCGGAACGGGAAAGAAATCCAAACGACTGCCGAAGCACAGGAATGGATTGCCCGGCTCAAGGAGCACAATGCTTTTGCGGGGGTGGAGTGTTACAATGAATCTTCCGATGAAATCGACTATTATATAAAGGAATGGGGACAATATATACTTGATTCGGATATAAAGAAGAACTCGTTCTTAGGAATCTTTCCGTCTTCAGCCCCCATGCCGGATAAGGATTGCCTGAAAGGGTTGACAGACGGCACACACGGTCTGCCAAGCAATTATCATTGTGGTTGGGTTATCTTCCCGCAAGAAGAATGTACCATCAGCCTGCCGGTGAAAGAGGTCAACGGGTCGGGAACTGTCTATATCAGTTTCTTGAATCTCCCCAAGCACCGCATATATGCGCCACAACAGGTTGAAGTATTGAGAGACGGTGTCAGTTGCAGGAAAATAAGTCTCAGCATTCCGGAGAACCCCGATGGAAAGGGGGAAACGGTAAAGGCGGCTCTCCCTGTAGACTTGAACGGGACGGAACTATTAAGCATAAAAATATCCGGAACGAAGAAGCCGGGAAGTCAAATTGGTGTGGATGAGATAGCATTCATTCCCTAAAATCTTTTTGAATCATCTTTTTTAGTAGTCTTTCTTAATAATGATGTTACATTATAAAAACAAGGAAACCATGAATAAATTTATCTTCTATACTCTCCTGCTGACTGCACTGCCTTTCTGCTTCGCCGGATGCAAAAAGAAAGTGCAGCCTACGAGTATGACTATAAAGGATTCTATCCGACATTATTACCCTATCAAACAAGGGCAACAGCTTGATATCATGTTCGCTGTTACCAACACGGGAAATGCCCCTCTGGTCATCTCGGAGATACAGCCTTCCTGCGGATGCATCATTGTAGACAAAAGCTCGCATATCATCATTCCGGAAGATGGCGTCCGCCTATTCAAGGCAACCTACAACAGTATTAAGAATGTAGGGGAAGTTGTTCACCATATCCGGATTTACGGAAATATGCTCCCCAACGGAAGAGCAGAGCTGAAATTTGATGTCAATGTAGTGCCCGATGCTGATTATACGCGGGATTACGAAGAGCTCTATCAGGAATTCAGCACTAAAAACGGTATTGTCAGGGAAATGGTGGACGGAAAGGAGTCCGAGTTAGGATATTATACCGAAGAGCCCTAAAAAGAGCTCTACTATAATCTAACATAAAAGAGTTTACCTAACCAGAAGGCAGAGAACGCTAAAATAAGGGATGCAGAATTCCGGATCGGATTTTAAGGATGCAATTCCTTGAATGCCGCATTCTCCTCTTTCACCTGCTCGATGGTCTTCTTCAAATCCTCAATAGGAAGATCGTAACCATACCAGCCTGTATAGCAATCCACGACGTACCATTTTCCGTCTGACGCGAGTTCAAACTCAACACGCAAGTCAATCTCCGACTCTTCGTACCCTGCCTCGAATACCTTACGTTTGGGCTCATTTACCGTAAACTTGGAATCGTAGATGCCTCCTTCTTCCTGAGTGATGCGTTCTTCTTTCATTGTCTCGCTATCCAGCAACGGCCATTTCTCTTTGGTGAAAGGGAATGTCTTCTCTGTTTCACCGTCATCTGCAAATAAAGTGATCGGGGTCTTCAACGGAAACTTGATACGGGAATATTGGAATGCCGCACTGGAAGTGAATTTATCCAGAAACGACTTGAAATCTTCACCGGATTGTACAGCCTCACTGTCCGCCTTCGCTTTTGAGCTATTGCCGCAGGAAATGAACGAAACGCCTATAAACAATGTCATGAACAGCAAGCAACATATAAACTTTTTAGCTTTCATAATGCTATATAAATAAAGAGTTTAATTGATGCTGCAAAGATAGTGACAAGTTTGATATCTGAGTTATTTCGATAGAAAAATATTCACGTATGCCCCGCCGCATCAGTTGCGCCGCAGATGCTTATCGTCGCAGATACTCATAACCAAAACGGCAATGCAGGCATTTACGTTTATCGCAATACTCTTTCTGCAACTGTATCAAGGCCTGACTGTCCGCAGCATTGACAACCGGAAGTCCGGCATCACTCCATGAACGGATGATATGGTTGTTTTCCGCATTCAGCTCTTCCAAAAAACGTCCGGCGCGTTCGCACATCGTTTCATTTGCTTTATGCATGCCGTAGGCATACAGGAAAGGGACCACCGTATTAATCACAATCAGATTTTGAGACTTCTCTCCCATCGCTTTTTCCTTTCGCACGGAAGAACGTCCGAAGAGATAATGATTCTCCCAATAAGAAGAAGTACGCGCATCCAACAATCTCCTGACCTCCGACAAGGTCTCCGCTTCCAACAATCGTGAAAACAACTTGTCGCTTTTCTGATAGAGATAGGCCAACTGAGCCAACCGTACATAAGGAAAATTCTCGGGACGAAGCCTGAGTAAACGCCACAAAGTGGCATCCATCACCCGGGGAATTTCAAACTTTCGCTGCAAATAACGAAACTCCTTACAAAGACGAAGGCTATACTCATCCTCCGGTATCTTCTTCTGAAACGTATCCTCAAACAAACCTGCCAACCCATAGAAAAAGGCCTCTATCTGAAACAAATCATTCCGATGCTTATCCATGGCACGAAATGGCAGTAAGCCTGCCCATGTTTCAAAAGCGTCTCCATTCAGTCCGAAACCGAAGTTACGGGCAAGGGTAATGAAAAAGGCATCTTCCCAGTTGTTGTTGCAATGTTCAAGGCGACGGGTTATTGATTGCGTCTTCTGTTCAAGACGCTCTGTCTGCAAGGCGGTCAGCCAGGAATGAATGGTCAGGCGGGGCAAGGAAGCAAGAATCCGGTGGCATGCCGGATATTGGTCGGCAACACATAGTTCACGATAATGGGATCTCACCGTTTCGGGACAGGTCAGTATAAGTTGGGGAATCTGCTCGCCGGTAGTACGGGCTATTTCTTCGTCCGCCTCTCCTACTACGTGGAGAATCACCGAATCGTAGACTTGATTGTTGTTATGTCCGTGGCGCGTCCAATCCGAAGCGCGAGTATGTATTTCTATGTTCCCCGCCCATAGGATACCGTTTATTTTCAGCTTCGCATTGAAAAAATCAGGGCCGGCATTGGGATTTCGCAGACCGGAATCAATGACTTCTACCGGCAATCCTTTGGTGGTTTGCAGCATTTTCAGGGGAAATAATTTATGCTTCCACACGTAGTGGAGGAGTTGTTCCATGTTAACAAGACGTTAATGTGCGCTACAAATGTAATAAAAATCTTATCTTTGCGACTATTATTTTGAATATAAGTCAGAAAACAATGAAAATAGCACTAATCGGTTACGGAAAGATGGGCAAGGAAATAGAAAAGGTTGCCCGTAGTCGCGGACATGAAATCGTCTGCATCATTGACATCAACAATCAAGACGACTTCGAGTCGGAAGCGTTCAAATCTGCCGATGTAGCCATTGAATTTACTAACCCGATGGCAGCCTACAATAATTATATGAAAACTTTCAAAGCGGGCGTGAAACTGGTATCGGGCAGCACCGGATGGATGGATGAGCACGGTGAAGAAATCAAAAGGCTCTGCACGGAAGGCGGCAAAACGCTCTTCTGGTCCTCTAATTTCAGCTTGGGAGTTAGCATCTTCTCTGCCCTCAACAAGTATCTGGCGAAAATAATGAACCAATTCCCCGGCTATGATGTCACGATGAGCGAGACGCACCACATCCATAAACTGGATGCTCCGAGCGGAACTGCCATCACATTGGCTGAAGGTATCCTGCAGAATCTGGATCGCAAGGAGAAATGGGTGAAAGGGACATTCATGGCACCGGACGGGACCGTCAGCGGGACCAATGCTTGTGCTGCCAACGAACTGCCCATCGACTCCATCCGTGAAGGAGAAGTATTCGGGCTTCATTCCATACGCTATGAGTCTGACGTGGACAGCATCACCATCACGCATGATGCCAAAAGTCGCGGAGGATTTGTTTTGGGAGCTGTATTGGCTGCCGAATATACGGCGCAGCACGAGGGTTTCCTCGGCATGAGTGATTTGTTCCCGTTCTTGAACGATTAAGATTTAGTTTTCAATAAATATATCATTATGAGACAAGCCACACGTGCGCAATGGATTAAATGCGCCATTGCTATCCTACTATATCTCGTCTTCCTGCTTTGGGTGCGAAGCTGGTGGGGATTGATTGTTGTTCCTTTTATTTTCGACATTTATATTACCAAGAAAATACCTTGGTCTTTTTGGAAGAAGTCGAAAAACCCGACTGTGCGCAGCGTTATGAGCTGGGTAGATGCTATCGTCTTTGCACTGGTCGCAGTTTATTTCGTCAATATCTATATCTTCCAGAACTATCAGATTCCTTCTTCTTCTTTGGAGAAATCATTATTAGTGGGCGACTTCCTGTATGTAAGCAAAATGAGCTACGGTCCACGCGTACCGAACACTCCGCTTTCCATGCCGTTGGCACAGCACACACTGCCACTCGTCAATACCAAATCATATATTGAATGGCCGCAATGGAAATACAAACGGGTTCCGGGATTCGGCAAGGTGAAGCTGAATGATATTGTTGTATTCAACTTCCCGGCCGGCGATACGGTGGCTGTCAATTATCAGCAGACAACAGACTTCTACACATTAGCTTATGGCGAAGGACAGCGTATCTATTCCAAAGAGGTCGAAATGGATAGCCTGACTCGCGCACAACAACGGGCTATATATGATTTATACTATGCTGCCGGACGAAAACAGATTCTGAATAATCCACGCACCTACGGGGAGGTTCTTTGGCGTCCGGTAGACCGTCGCGAGAACTATGTAAAACGGTGCGTAGGCCTTCCCGGCGATACGCTTCAGATTGTAGACGGGCAGGTGATGATTGACGGAAAGGCGATTGAGAATCCGGAAAACTTGCAATTCAACTATTTCGTCCAAACCACGGGTCCGTATATTCCGGAAGATATGCTCCGCGAACTGGGTATCAGTAAGGACGACACCATGCTGATTGAAGATTCCGGTTGGGAAAACGGATTGCTCAACATGGGACTGGACAGCCGGAATGCACAAGGAAGGCTGAACCCCGTATATCATCTTCCTCTGACCAAAAAGATGTATGAGACTCTGTCCGGCAACAAGAAACTTATCAGTAAAATCGTAATGGAACCGGAAGATTATGCAGGGCAGATGTATCCGCTGAATCTCTATACCAAATGGAACCGCAACAACTATGGTCCGATTTGGATTCCCGCCAAGGGAGCTACCATTACATTGACGGAGGACAATCTTCCTATCTACGAACGTTGCATCGTAGCTTACGAAGGCAATAAACTGGAAATAAAACCCGAAGGTATCTATATCAACGGTGAAAAGACCGACCAATATACCTTCAAGATGGATTATTACTGGATGATGGGCGACAATCGTCACAATTCAGCCGATTCCCGCTACTGGGGATTCGTTCCCGAAGACCATGTGGTGGGCAAGCCAATCGTTGTATGGCTGTCACTTGACAAAGACCGCGGATGGTTTGA
The DNA here is from genome assembly GCA_934716785.1 of uncultured Bacteroides sp. GTDB lineage: Bacteria > Bacteroidota > Bacteroidia > Bacteroidales > Bacteroidaceae > Bacteroides. The sequence goes on from CAKUYM010000005.1 coordinate 34,275, forward strand.
TGGAAAGATTCGTTGGAACCGTCTGTTCAAATGGGTAGGCTGATCAACATTTGCCTGTATAACAGCAAAGTGATAAGGTGAAAAGAATTGATGAACATTCGTAAATACAAATGGATATTAGCATTTGCCGGAGCAGTTGCCATCGTGCTTCTGCTCCGGGGATTTGCCTTTACGTCATGTCTTATTCCTTCCACCGGTATGGAGAACTCGATATTTCAAGGCGAGCGCATTTTAGTCAATAAATGGAGTTACGGGCTGCGTATCCCTTTTATGTCAATATTCTCTTACCATCGCTGGGGCGAACGCCGCGTACAACGGCAGGATATCATTGTCTTTAATAATCCTGCCGGAATCGGGCAACCCGCCATTGACCGCCGGGAAATATATATCAGCCGTTGCATCGGTGTGCCGGGAGATACGTTATTGGTAGACTCTTTGTTTTCAGCCACATCTTCCGAAGTAGGCCTCAACCCCGACAAGAAGAAACTTTATGCTTATCCGGCCTGCAAAGAAAGCATAATCGCCTCACTTATGCACACCCTCTCTATTACCGATGACGGATTAATGGGCAGTAACGACAGCACACATGTACGTAGCTTTAGCCGATATGAGTATTATCTGCTGCAACAGGCTATGAACGAACAAAACTGGATACAGCCTTTATCCCGAAAAGCAGACAGTGAATTGAAACCTCTGATTGTCCCCGGTAAAGGAAAATATATCCAAGTATATCCATGGAATATTACTTTACTACGAAATACACTCGTTATGCACGAAGGCAGGCAGGCGGAAATAAAAGGCAACACCCTATATGTAGACGGAAGACCTACACAACATTGCTATTTTACTAAAGATTATTATTGGATGGGGGCAAACAACACCATCAATTTATCCGACTCACGCCTGTTCGGATTCGTTCCACACGACCATATCATCGGTAAAGCCTCTGTCATTTGGTTCTCCAAAGAGAAAGGAACTGGTTTGTTCGATGGATACCGTTGGAACCGTTTCTTCCGGACGGTAAAATAAAGGATGACGAATAATAAGACGAATACATAAAATGAGAATGAAAGGAATGAAAACAGCTTATTTATCTTCAGCATATCTCGCTCCCGTTGAGTATTATACCAAATTAATAGCTTACGATAAGGTATTTGTAGAGCAACACGACCATTATATCAAACAAACATACCGCAATCGTTGTACAATTGCCGGTCCCGGTGGTGAATTGGCGCTTTCTATCCCGACTGTGAAGCCTGCTACCTTGAAGTGTCCGATGAAAGATATACGCATCTCCGACCATGGAAATTGGAGACATCTGCATTGGAACGCAATTGAGTCCGCTTACAACAGCACTCCTTTCTTTGAATACTATAAAGATGATTTCCGTCCTTTTTATGAAAAGAAATATGAATTTTTAATCGATTTCAACGAAGAACTTTGTCAATTGGTATGTGAGTTGATTGATATTCATCCTGATATGGAACGTACTCCTGAGTATAAAATGGAGTTTGCTCCCGGAGAAATCGATTTCCGAGAAGTTATCCATCCTAAGAAAGATTTTCGGACTGTAGATACCGAGTTTATTCCTCGTCCCTATTACCAAGTTTTTGAATCCAAACTTGGTTTTCTTCCCAATCTGAGCATTATAGATTTGCTCTTTAATATGGGACCGGAAAGCCTGCTCGTCATAGACAAACGTTAAGCATGTCAATCAGAGCAGGAGTAGAAGAAGTAGAGAAAGTAGAAGAAGTAGAGAAATCTATCCGAAACACATTCTTATAATCTCAAGATCTCTTCTGATGACAGACCGGTAATCTCGTGGATAATGTCTGTATCCAATCCCATTAATTTCAACTTTTGAGCGGTTTCTTTTTTGGCTTCCATTAATCCTTCGGCATGTCCCTTTGCATGGCCTTCCGCACGTCCCTCTATACGCCCTTCTGCATGACCTTCCAGACGCCCTTCCATTATCCCCTCCATTTTACCTTCTATTCGGTCTTCTATCCTACCTTCCAATTTTGCTCCATCCAACACATCATTCTGTATCATCATAGCACTTAAGTGTTCATCATACGCATGCCGTTCTGTCGGAGACATATTGTAATAGATTAGTTTTTTACGAGCCTCTCCCAAACCCGGTGTCTTTGTATCGGGACGAATGCAGCCAGTTTTCAAATATTCAATCCATTCCTCTAAAGGAGTCACAGCCACTTTATCAAATTCATTCACACGAATCAAGAAATACTCCGGAAATATTTCTGTAGGGAGCTTATGGATTAGTGCATCTTTCTCCTTGACAGATACTTCAAGATGATCCCCGGTATGTACTCCTACAAAATTATTTTGTCCATGATATAAATAGTCGTTTCCTTTGCCTATATCAAAATACAAAATGCTGATGGAATAAACCTTTTTCACCTCATAATAACGCTCTCCGAGTGAGATATGCTCTGTGATTGCTTTTGCTACTCCATAAAGAATACGTTCCAGATAATATAATTCCCGGGTATTTTGAATTTCTACAATGATAATCTCACCTTTACTGTTTTTTGCCTTGATATCTACCCTATTAAATTTATCATCAACAGACTGCTGATTACTTTCACTTTCCAATAGTTCAATAATCTTCACCTCTTCTCCAAGAAGAACGGTCAAAAAGCCTTCTAACACGCCAAAGTTTGCTTTCTGTCGAAGAAGTCTCTTTACAGCCCAATCAAAGCGTATATATCTATCCTGCTGTTCCATATCAATCTTTTTTTTGGTTTATGGCCAAAGCTACGACTTTTTTTCTGATAACTACGCTAAAAAGGCGAAAACCTACAAGGCTATGAATAAATAAGATAGCATTATCTAATGCCTACTTCAGTTCAAAGGGTACAACTCCTTTTATATCTCTTGACGAACTTCCGATGATAGCTTCAAATTTCCCAGGCTCGGCAATCCATTCGTGTTTCGCGTCATCGAAGAAACTCAATGCTTTCTTGTCAATCGTCAGCGTTACAGTCTTCTCTTCTCCCGGAGACAATCTCACCTTCTTGAAAGCTTTCAGTTCCTTGACCGGACGGGGCAGAGAGGATTTCTTGTCGCTGATATAAAGCTGGACGACTTCCTGCCCTTCGCGCGCACCCGTATTCTTTACATTGACTGTGAATGAAATCTTATCGTCGGCAGTCATCGTTCTCTTGTCGGCAGAAGGCTTGCCATAAGCGAAAGTGGTATAACTCAATCCGTGACCGAACGGAAACAACGGTTTGATCTTCTCCTTATCCACCCAACGGTAACCTACAAAAATATCTTCGTGATAGGTCTCGTTAATCGTATCCCCTCTGTGCTTGGATTCTGCCAACTCATCCTTATTTCCCGGATACTCACCTAACTGATGGGCACCTACATCCTCCAACTTTACGGGGAAAGTGAAGGGTAATTTTCCGGAAGGATTGACATCTCCCACCAATACCGAGGCAAGAGCCGAGCCGGCTTCCGACCCCAAAAACCAACCTTGGACGATGGCAGGGACTTTACTGACCCAAGGCATGGCAACCGCATTACCGGAGATATTGACAAATATCAGATTCTTATTGACTTTGGCCAGTTCGCTGATTACTCTGTCCTGCGCATACGGCAGACCCAAAGAAGCACGGTCCGAATCTTCACAGTCCTGATGGGCACTCTTGTTCAGTCCTCCAAAGAATATTACATAATCAGCATCTTCGGCTATCTGCAAAGCCTCAGCGAGAAGTTCATCTTCCGAACGGTCGTCTTTCAAGTTCTGCCCGGTTTTCACCCCATTATATTCGCCTGTCGGATCGCCCACATACCCACGGGCATACACTACTTCCGCCTTTGAGCCTATACGGTTCTTTAATCCATCCAATGGAGATATCTCGTACTTCACTTTCAAAGAGGAACTACCACCGCCCACTGTCATCATCTTGATTGCATTTTCACCGATAACCGCTATTTTCTTTGCCTTGCCCAAGTCTATAGGCAGCACATTATTATTGTTCTGCAAAAGCACAATTCCTTCTTCTGCTATTTTGCGCCCCGCCTGTCCGTGCTCAGGAGAACCTAAAGAACCGAAAGGTTTATTCGGAGCCATTGACGTACGGAATATCAAACGAAGAATATTGCTGACTTTCTCATCCAGTTCCTTTGTACCTACTTTGCCTTCTTTTATCAGCTTCAGATAAGGGAAAGCCATTAAATAATTGTCATAAGCATTACGGGTTCCGGCAGACAAGCCGTTAGTCCAGGAACCGAATTCGAGATCCATGCCATTGTAGATAGCCTGTTCGGTATCGTGCACCCCACCCCAGTCGGACACTACCACACCGTCAAATCCCCATTCGTCACGGAGAATGTCCTTGAGAAGACGCTTGTTATGGCAGCAGTGTTGTCCCTGATAAAGATTATAGGAGCCCATAATCGACCATGTACCGCCTTCCTGAACGGCAGCCTTGAAAGCGGGCAGGTATATTTCATACAGGGCACGGTCGCTCAGATGCACATTGGTGGTGTGGCGGTTGAATTCCTGATTGTTCAGCGCATAGTGCTTCACGCAGGTAGCCACTCCGTTCGCCTGCACACCTTTGATGTAAGGAACCACCATCGCGGCAGAAAGATACGGGTCTTCACCCAGATATTCAAAGTTGCGTCCGTTCAAGGGGGTACGATAGATGTTTACACCAGGACCTAACAGGATATCCTTTTTCCGATAACGGGCCTCTTCACCAATGCTCTTTCCATATAGACGGGACATCTCCGGATTCCACGTAGCAGACAGACACGTCAGTGCAGGGAAAGCGATACAAGAATCGTTTGTCCATCCTGCCTGATCCCATTCATCCCATAGTACTTCAGGGCGGATGCCGTGAGGGCCGTCGGTTGCCCATACCTCGGGAATCCCCAAGCGCGGTACTCCTGCCGAACTGAATTTTGACTGTGCATGAATCATCTTTACCTTTTCTTCAAGGGTCATCCGACTCAATGCATCTTTTACTCTCTCTTCGATTGGCTTATCTGCATCCAGATACACCGGTTTCTGCGCAAAAGCAGGCAGTGCAGCTATAAGCGACAAGCCAAATAACATCACTTTGAACTTCATGTTTATTTTCAATTTAAGGAATTAGTCAGTACTTACATATAAAGACTTCTAATTTACTATCACTTACTATTCATTATCGACTTTATTAACATTTATTACATCTATAGATTCATCTAAGTACATCCATATACGATTCCACCAACTACTGCATATAGAGACTGGTGACACTCTGTTTATTCTTAAAGAATAATTTTGCTTTCACCATAGCTGTACCACAAGCGACAGGAGCTTTCCAAAGCACCGATTCAGCCGTTGGTTCTGTGCCATCCGTCGTATAGCGTATCTGTCCGCCTATGATGGAAGTATTCGCATACAGAAAGCCATCTTTAACAGAGAGTCCAGGATGAGGCAAACGAAAGTTTACCCCTATCCGGCTCCAATAAGGCATTTCCTTCACACTGATTTTTTCATAGAACAGTGCCAAGTCCCGATCAAAGGCTTGCTGCTCCGCCACGCCGGATAAGGCTTCCCAGTCCGGATGTGAATTCCAACCGCGTTCGACCAGCCCCATCACTTTCGGGAATATATAATATTCTACCCATTGAAATCCACGAATCGTTTCAGTAAACAGTTGCGCCTGCACGCCTTTTATGTTTTCCCTACCTAATGCAGTCAGTGCAGTTTTTCCTTTTCCTACAATACTCACATCAACCGGATTGCCCGCCATATCCGTACGAGAAGAGCGATAAACATCATAAGGAAGCATGGAGAACGACTTAGCCTCATCCACATATCCACCCCAGAAATGTCCCGGTTCATCAGAATGAGCATTGTAAGCCAAGTCCAAATAGAAATTGTTCACATTGCAGAGAATCACCGGATAACCGTTGTTGGCTATCTGGTAAGGAATCTCGTCTTCTTTCCATTCCGGAACTGTTTTCCATGAATTGATACCGGCAGCATGTTGAGACAAATACATATGAGTCTTCGATGTATGTCCTAAAGCCACTTCTTGCCACCCATTAAATGATAAATTGTACCGTTGCAGACAATCAACTACCCGGGTAATAAAATACTCCGCCAGATCATGTGCCTTTGTCATCCCCTGTTCTTTCATCAAAGCCACACATAAAGGTGAGCCCAGCCAAGCACCTTTCGCAACTTCGTCACCTCCTAAATGAATGGTAGTCAGCGGCACACCGGCTTCTTTATACATCGCAACAATTTCCTGAATTACTTTCTCCATAAAACGATAGGTTGACGGTAAAGCCACATTCATGACATTATCCGTATACCCTTGTGCGGAAACATAACGGGAGGTATCCTGCAAATCGCATAAAAGATATTCGCGGGCCTTCTCCGGATTTGTTTCTATATACTTGTCATAACGTGCCTTCATCGATACGATAGCAGCACGTGCATGGCCGGGGGATTCTATTTCGGGAATGACTTGCACGTGTCTTTCTGCTGCATATCGTAAGAAATCTATAAATTCATCACGGGTATAATAACCATTTCCTGTCGTAGCCGAAAACGGATCATATCCACCGTCATAAGCCGGATATAGCCATTTCTTTTCATCAATGGTATGTCCCCGATGCGCACCAACCGTCGTTAATTCTTCCAAGCCCGGAATTTCCAGGCGCCAGCCTTCATCGTCTGAAAAATGAAAGTGGAACACATTCAGTTTATAAGACGAAAGGATGTCTATGAGTCTTTTCAGGTCATCAACTGTCGTGTAGTTACGGGCGATATCCAGCATCAGTCCCCGGTATGACAAATCAGGATAGTCTGCGATAGTCATTGCCTCCAACCGCAACGGGCTTTCCTGCCCTTTCAGTAGTCCTAACAGAGTTTGTGTACCATTAAAAACCCCATGTGGAGTAGCACCGCTGATTTTTATTTGCCGTCCGGCAATATGAAGTTCATAATACTCCTCATTTACCTCCTTTTTATCATCGACGAGATAATCCAGTACGATAGTTACCGGAGCTTCCGGTACTATCTCGAGCCCGAACCATCCGGAGAGTTTTTCTTTCAGCAGTTTTGCTTCGTTCGCAAAGTCCTCATTAAACGTCAAGGAAAGTTGCTTACCCAATAAGATTTCCCCATCAGCAAGAATGCTCTTCTTCACTGAAGGAATAATATCCGTCGACCGTAATTCCGAAGTGCGCGCATCCGCCAAACACAGATTTGCATCGTAAATCTTTTGTGCTGCAGACTTCTCCCACTCTGTAACAGGCAATGGAATGGCATCCAATGCCACAGGAAGAGGTTTCCCCTTTGAAGTACCCGACCGACTTACCCAATAAGCGCCCTCAGGTGCATGCGAGTTCTTGGGAACTTTCCCGTCACACCGAAAAACCACTTTCAATGAATCTCCCGGAGCTAACGATGTGAACCCCGCTCCCGGAAAGATTTTAAAATGAGTGGCATTTACCTGCTCTACCTTTATCGGAGATAAAGAGTCCTGACGGATATTGCGAGGAAATTGTGAATAGAAAATCTCCCAATCCTTTCCTAAAGGATTATCCGAAATATTCCTCAGTACAAATGAATTCTCATAATATTTGCCACTGCTGTCGTAATTTCCCATCTCCCATGTCAGAGCCACCGGAGCCTTCGAATCATTATCCGCCTGCCGGCAAGCACTCACCGCCAACAGGGCACACAACCATCCTGCTAATAAAGAAAATCTTATATCGCCCATAAATATTGAATTAGTGATTACTCATGCCATCCTTTGCTTCTCAAATAATCAAGCATATAAGCCGGACTGTCGGTTTGAAGGATTCGCGCTCCCAATGTATCAATCAGATACCCGTAACTTGCATCTGCATCTTTCCGAGCAAACTCATCATCGTGTCCACCGGCCAAAGAAGCCCATAAAGTATTATACCAAATCAGGCTTTTGCCCACCAACCTGCGTTTCATTTTGGCAGGTATCGGGCTTAAAGGATTCTTGTAACATAGTTCAAAAGCAGCCGGATGCAACTGTTTCATATAATCCTTGACAATTTTCACAGATTTCTCTTCATCAATCGTTACGACGGGCATATAGATTACCTTATCCAGATAAGAGCCGAACTCCCGTTTCACCTTCTCTACCGGATGCCCGCCTTTCATTATGACCAAATCTGCAGTACCGGTCTTCTCCAATATGGCATATACATCATCAAAAATATCGTAAGCTTTATCCAAGTTGACCATAATTTGCCCTTTGGCTGCCAATAATGCTTCTTCCAAGGTAGGTACGGTATGTTCCGTCAGCCGACCGTCCTTATCCTTCAATCGGAGTTGCTTTATTTCAGCCAATGTCTTGTCTTTCACCTTACCTGTATCGTTGGTAGTACGGTCTACCGTATTGTCATGCATCAGAACCAACTGTCCGTCTTTCGTTTTGTGGATATCGATCTCCACAATATCCACTTTCATCCGAATGGCGCTATCGATAGCTGCCACTGAGTTTTCGGGGGCAATGCTCCAATTTCCACGATGCGCCACCACCAGCACTTTGTTCAGGCGTGGGTTCAACACATCTTTACGAATAGCTTCCGCCCGTTGTGCAGCCAGGAAACCCGGCTGCAAACAGAACAGTAGCAAGAATACTATGAACTCGCTTTTCTTCATATCTTTTATTTATTGTTTAATCTTCTTACTCAAATTACTCAACATTCCATTGCCGTATCATTCTTATAATCCGGCATCATAAGCTCCTGGCTGCATCTTGTCTGCATTACGATTTGCTCCGCGTTGATCTACCGCAAAGCCATCTTCACCCACCCAATCAATGAATTGCTGTCCCACAGTAGCGTCAAATGACTTCACCGCATTAATGACAGCCTGTTTGGTTGCAAATTCATCAATAACATCGGTTATTGCCCATTGGTAAACGCCACCGGTCAAAACCGCAGTTGGAAGAACTTGAGAGGAATAATCCGTATCTGTAGCAGTGCCTCCCCAACCGGCATCTGCCGCTTGATAAACATTGTATCCGCCGGAAGTTATATTACCGGCATAAATCGTCCTGCTTCCTGCTCCTTTGGCAAATAGAGAGTTGACTACAAGGGAAGCTCTGGCACCGGAACGGAATACGCCATTAGGATTACCCGTATTTCCTACAATTGTGGTATTGGCAAGCATAAAACGAGCATCTCCGTTGACAGTGACACTATTTCCTGCCGTACCTGCAGTTCCAAGTATGGTTACATTGTTCATGCAGACATATCCATTTCCGGCATGAATGGATGTTCCCCAAGATGCCGGCGCATAATTCTCGTGCAACAAGCAGTTATTCATATAAAGATAACTGTTCGCTGCCGTGGCAGTAATCGCTCCTCCTCGAGCTTTCGCCTTGTTGTTTGCTATCTCAACATGATTCAGCAACACCTTTCCCTTCGATATCTTAACGGCTGCTCCACCATCCGTACCACCATCGCTTCCGCGATTGAAATTCTTGATAACGCAATTATTCAACTGTAAGGTAGCATCACCGCCACCTGCCGCAACAAATACGGCACGTACACTCCCGACATCGCTCAATCCATATTGTCCGTTGAATGTACAACCGTCAAAAGTTATGTCTGTCTGATTACCCAATACCAATAAAGAATTGGATGTTGCCGATGCACCGCTCCCTGTATTTCTGACAAAAGCAGTCGTATATTTACCGGTGTCACGCTTAGACAGGTCGGTTCCCGCACTCGCAGGGTCGTACCCACCTTCAACCGTAATCTCCACCTGCTTGCTATATCCGCTATACTCTATCTTCACACCGGAATTCTCTTTCACTATCTCATAAGATCCTGCTGCCACATAAATCTTCTTTCCGTCCAGTTTGGCAGCATTGGCATTGGAAACAGCGCTGTTGCCATTTGTTTGCAACAAGTTGCGCAACGCATCCACCCCCATAGCATTGTCCCAATCCATGCCTGTGGCATTTCCGGCAGGCTGTTCTTTCACATAATAAGCTGCAAGCTGTAACTCTTCCACGTCGCCACCTTGCAAAGTACCGCTATTCCATGGAGAGACAACCGGTTCACTGACTGATATCACCGAACCTTCCACTTTCAGGGTAAACTCATAGCACTTTCCGGGTTGCAGTTCCGGGATGCCGGGCATCACCAAGTCCTCACCAAGATAGTTCAAAGAGATGAATGTAGCAGTTGCCTCTGCTTTCCCGGGGACAACAATAGCAGTATAGCTGCACCCATTCTGCCCCGCTTTACCACCTTCGGGAATGGTAACGAACGGTGAAATCAAAGATGTGCCCGATACTACCTCTCCATTCATGTATCCCTGATAAGAGCCGATTTTCACTCCTTGCACCTTACCTTGTCCGCTTACATCCGCCAATGTCATAATGACTTTCGCCATTTTCCGGTTCATATTCAGATGCAGGATACGCGAACCGTCATCCGTAGCATCCTCCACCGTGCATGTCATGTAATCGGCTTTTGCCAGATTTTCCAAACGCTGTTGGTTGGCAGGAAGCGTAAAGTTGAGCATACTCGCGCCGTTCACTGCCGGATAAAAAGCAGAATACGTAACAGGCTCCGCACCCCATCTCAAGTAATAATTATCTGTCGGCACCCATTGCCCATCGGAGAGTACATAGTTCAAATATCCGTCCTCACAGCTTAACTGAATTTCATCACCCTCATTAAACTGTTTCTGCTGTTCTCCCGCCATACCGGGATTAGTACGGGTAAAAGCCGTATTAATGATAGCCTCAATCCGAATAGCACCGGAATCTTCGCTGTACACTGCAATATCCTTATCCGTATCACAAGCCGCCATACCTGCCAGCAAGCAGGCGGTCACTATCAGTTTTGTAATCTTCATAGTTTATCTCCTTCTTTAATTCCGATCGACAAGTCGACCGGTTGACCAATTTCCGGCTACCATAGCAGCCAATCGCACAGTTGTATTTACATTGAGAGTCAAGGTATGTTCCACCCCTTTTTCCAGTTCAACGGCTGCTTGAGCAGTCCATATATACAGTTTCCCGTCATAGCTGAAATTGATTGAGAACCCCTCTGCTATCTTTTGCGGTGGCAGGATACATTCGCAATAGTTTGCACCCTTATAGGGAGCCACGGTAGCCACTTCCGCACCGGTCATCGGAACAACCACCGGAGCTACCGCCGACAAATCACAAGTGCCGTTCACAACAGCCCCGTTGACAGACATATCTCCCAACTTGCCCATATCGGCATCCGTCGTTCCATTGACTGTAAGTTTAATAATCAACTTGCTCATGGCGTGATTCAAAGCAACTTTCAATTTCCCATCGGATGTCAAATCTTTCTCAGGGTCGACAATCGCTTTCATCAACAGAAAATCGGACGCTATCACATTCGCTTCTGTCGTCTGATTGGTCAATACGTTAACCGCCAACGGAACATCCGGTGTGGCTTCACTTACATATGGCGCATAAGCAATCATTGTCACCGATGTCCTTTCCGCATCCCAAAGCATTTGTTGACCATCAGCCGTACTCCATGTATTCCCTGCTCCAACCATCTGTTTATGATAGTTGTAAGCAGCATTTTCACTGTTGCGAATCATCAACCCGAAACGTTCCAAGTTTATCGCATCATATCCGGCGCGCGACAGCGGTTCGTTCACTTCCGCAATGACACTGATAACCCGTGACTCGGAAGAGTCGCCCGCCGGCAGCAGTTCATCTTCATTATTCGAGCATCCTATCAGTCCGATGCCCAATGTCAGTATGTAAAATATATTTTTCATGTTACAATCGTTTTACAATTTAATTTGCCAAAACAGCGTCATAGGCACCGGCTTGCATCTTATTGGCATTACGGGTCGCTCCACGCTGGTCTACCCCAAAAGCGTCCTCACCCGTCCACTCTACAAACACTTCTCCCAGATTGGCAACAGGTGAGTTCACCGGATTGAAACTCTTTGCCACTTCCAGTACCGCCTGCTTGGTAGCATATCCTTTCACAGTTCCGAGTTGGCTGATATTCCATTCATAAACCCCATCCTCATTCAGCGTTCCGTTCACAGCGTTGGGATAAGCCGTGTCAAGTGCACTCATCGTAATGCCCGTAGCATGCTGATAGACATTATATCCCTTCGAGAAAGCCTCTTTATTGCTCCCGTTCAAGTTAAAGCCCGGACCCGCGAGATTCTCTGAAACCAACAGATTATTGATAAACTTCGTATCACCGCCAATTCCCGTCTCGCAGCGCACAGCGCCGTAGGTATCGCTTCCGTTTCCAACAATCGTGCTGTTGACAAGCAGAAAACTTCCCCCTCCATTCAAGGCGGCACCCTTGCCACTATTCTCTATAACCGTAGTATTGTTCATGCAGATATGCCCTTCCGACATCTGAATACCATTCCCCCAAGAACCCGAATGAGAATTGCCTTTCAGCAAACAGCCATTCATTAATACCACAGCAGTCTTGCTATTGCAACGCACAGCACCTCCACGACCTGCCGCTGCATTATCCAGAAGTTTTACGTGATTCAACCGTACCTGTCCCGACAAGATGAAAACAGCCGGTCCGCCTTGCTTCAGAGAGGTAGTTACCGTCGATTTACAGTCTCTAATCACACAATCCGTCAACTCAACGGAAGTGTCACTCGCACTGCCGCTCACATAAATGCCACTTCCACATTCGGTAGAACTCGCATCTGCCTCGGACACATATCCATATTGAAAAGTAACTCCCTCAATACCGATAAATCCTTTCTTGACCAACAGCAAGCCACAATCACCCGCATCAGCTTGCTTATTCCCGTTCACATCACCGCTGAAAACCGTTACATAAGCATTAATATCACGTTTCGAAACATCCGTTCCTTCACTGAACTGACTATATCCGCCTTTTATCGCCTTTACATTCTTGCGGATAATCACACCAAGACCACTCTCTTCGGACATCACATATTTGCCCTGACTCATATAAATCGTACTCTTGGACAGGTCGATAGAACCGCTCAATAATTTACGGAAGCCCGCCGCGTCCATCGCTTGTTCCCACGAGCTGCCATCCATATCACCCTCACCGAACTGGGTCACAAAATAGCTCTCCAGTCCCTTCTGCATAATCACCTCTTCATCCAAATCATCATCATAATCGGTCATCATGGGCGGGTCTATCATCTCATAATCTTTCTGGCATCCCTGTGCTGACAG